>MWYU01000601.1 GCA_002050375.1 Chitinophagales bacterium 62-2 | reverse complement strand
TTTTGAGGGTCGTATGATTTTGATGTAAGACCTCGGGCTAAGGCCCGAGAGGTTTTTTTAGGCATACACCGAATGAATGATTAAAGGGAGTAGCTTTATAAAAAAATGCCAACTCAAAAGTGAATTGGCATCTCATTCTATCGGCTCAGATTATCCCTTGAAAAGTTGCTCCTCAGCAGAGCTTTTCTCCGTTTATTCCTGACGATTAAATTTAATAGATTAAAATGGAAATTGAAATCTGACACAGTTTAAATTACACTCCCGAACTGAATTAAAATTTTACTCATTCCCCTAATTTACTTGCTTAACTTTTGAATGATAACTCTATGTTCAGAGAAAACACCCGGGGTCTTTATGGCTTATAATATTTGTTATATTATTCTATGATCACACCTCCAATATCAAGCAGCCATTCTATTATTTATAGATGGCTGTTTTTTTAATTATCGCAACCTTTTAGCTGCTAAAACAAACCAAATAATTGGGCATCAATTTTATTAATAATCTCTCCCATATCTTCATCTCTTTCAGCAAATTTGTTTCTGTCAACGTTAATAACGAGCAGCGGTCCTTCTTTGTAACTGGTAATCCATTTGTTGTAGTACTCGTTAAGTTTTTTCAAATAATCGAGGCGGATATTTTCTTCATATTCCCTGCCACGCTTTTGTATCTGCCCAACAAGCGTTGGAACCGAAGCTTGCAAATAGATCAACAAATCAGGAGGCTGAACCATTGAGCGGAGTGTTTGAAAGAACTGGTAGTAATTATCAAAATCCCGTTTACTCATCAAGCCCATATCATGCAGGTTAGGCGCAAAAATATTTGCATCTTCATAAATTGTTCTGTCCTGAATGATAGTTTCAGTTCCCCGCTGAATTTCGAGCAACTGGTTTAGGCGAGCGTTCAAAAAATATATTTGCAGGTTAAAGCTCCAGCGGGGCATTTCCTCGTAAAAATCGTTGAGGTAGGGGTTGTTGGCTACATCCTCAAACTGCGGTATCCATTTGTAATGCTTACTCAACGCTTCAGTTAATGTTGTTTTGCCTGCGCCAATGTTGCCGGCTACTGCTATGTGTTTTGGTTTTGCTGATTTTGCCATTGGTGTAATTACCGTAGTTTCTTAAGTAGGTCGACTAAAATAAAGTAATTTAATGATAACGGTAATATTAAAAGTATTTCAAGCCCATACTTTTGCGAACAACTTCCATTGTTGCCTTTGCACTTTTCCGCGCTTTTTCAGCACCCGTTTCCATCACTTGTTTAAGGTATGCTTCGTTGCTTAAAATACCTTCAACCTTTTCTCTTATCGGCGATATAAATTCTACCATGTCTTCTGCCAATTGTTTTTTCATATCACCATAACGGATCGTGCAATTATTATAATCCTGTTCAAACTTGTTGATTACTTCCTGTTGCGAAACAAGTTTCATCAGCAGAAAAATGTTTTCAATGTAATTAGGTTTATTAGCATTTGGTGTGGTGGGGCCAGTATCTGTTTTTGCCTTCATTACTTTTTTACGAATAAGATCATTGCTATCGGCAAGATAAAGTGTGGACATCTGGTTCTCGCTCTTGCTCATTTTTCCTGCTCCATCAAGGCTTGGCACTTTTATAAGTTGGTCATTATAATTGAAAGCCACCGGTTCAGGAAAAACATTTCCATAACGGTGATTGAAACGGTTTACGAAGTTTCGCGCCATTTCAAGATGCTGCTCCTGGTCTTTACCAACAGGTACCAACGAAGCACGGTGAAGAATGATATCAGCGGCTTGCAATACGGGATATGTAAGCAAGCCGGCGTTTGAATTATCGGGCTGCAAACGAACCTTTTCTTTAAAGGTTGCTGTTTTTTCAAGCTCGCCTTTATAGGCAAGCATGTTCAAATAAAGATATAATTCGGATGTCTCGAACACGTGGCTTTGGCAATACAGAGCGGCCTTTTCAGTATCTAATCCGCAGGCAATATTTTCTGCTAAAACCCGCTGAACATTAGATTTCAGTTCTTTGGTGTCAGGATGAGTTGTGAGCGAATGCAGGTCGGCAACCATGAAGAAACATTCGAACTCATCCTGCATACGGACATAGTTGCGAATGGCGCCAAAATAATTGCCAAGATGTAAATATCCTGTGGGCCTGATGCCACTCATTACGATGGGTTTCTTTCCGGTCATAAGGCGGCGAAGATAAGGAAAGGCGGTAATTAGATTAGTAGCTTACTACTGATGGTAAGGGTGACAGTATTCAACTTATGTCCAGTATAAGATCCTGGCTTCAGGAAATCTTTGGCTAATCTCCTGCTCAAAAAATTCTTTTAAGCTCTTCATCATATCTTTCTGGTAAACGAACTTGGTTCCGCCGAACTTATTTCTTTTTATTGCCCGGTCATCTTCACTCATATCTAAACTAGTGTTTGGATACCATTACATTAAAACATCTTTAGAGCCAGGAGTAAAGCGATGCGTTATTAGCTCGAAAGTAAGATTGGAGGAAAAGTTAAGTGCTTGCTGAAGTTGCTCCAGCATTTGCGCATATTCTTCTTTCCAGCCGGGAACAGGCATAATAGGCGCAAGAACTACACCGATAGGATAACCGCCGCCGCCTTGCTCCTTTGGCAATGCCAGCTTTCTTAAGGCCTTTATACGGGCGGCAATACCTGAAGTTCCGCCTTCGAGACGGCGCGAAGCAACTTCAGCATTGAGACTTATACGGCAACGGGTATTTCCGTTATGAGCGATATTTAGTAAAGGGTCTACAGCATCAAATTTGGTTACAAAGCGTAAATGACTTGACGGACGGTTACCGAAAAAACGAATGGTTTCTGATAAGCTGCCTGTGAGATGTTCGATACTTAACGGATCGGTGTAACAACTTGCTTCGAAGGATGTTAATTTATCAAGCCTTTCGTAATTAGTAGTGTTTTCGAGAATAGCGGGCAGGTTAGCAAAAGCCCTTATTGCAGGCGGACCAGACAAACTGCCGGCAAGATAGCAATACTGGCAATGAGCAGGGCAACCTTCAGCAAGGTGAAACTGAAAATCAGCAGATGGTGGTATAGGCCTTAATTTGAAGTGACCCGCAGGGGCGTTTACAATAGCTAACGTACTCTTGGCAAGCTTATAAGTCTCTCTCTCAGTTTCACCTCTCAGACCTGTGATCCTGTTATTCTTTAAAATTTCTATTGGCAGATTTAAACCACTAATCCGTTCATATATCTTTTGCCCGAAAGGTTCATTTATTGCTTCAGCCGTAAATACAACCCGTTTAGGCATCCAAAGCCTGGGAGCTTTTTCAATAGGTAAAGTATTGTCTGCTACTGCTGCATCCGTTGGAAAAAATAGATTCATGATTTCTTATTTTTTATGAGACTAATGTGGGTACAAAGCCGTCTCATAAAAAACATTAAAAGCAAAGAATATGTTGATTGGAGGATCGTTAAAATCTTTGTAATTACAGGTATTTGAATACCGTCTGCCTGTAGTTTTCAAGGTCTGCTTCGGTAGTTAATTCATCGAATTTATAAGTGCTGCCATCGGTATTTTTTCGAACCAGTGCTACTGTCTCGCCTTGCACAATTATACTTTTTGATTTTGAAAATATTTGCTCAAGGTCAGCTATGCTGTTTGTCATTTGCAGTTCTTCAACTTCAGTAACATTTATTTCAAATTCATTCATAAAAAGGTCTGATTAAATCTACGGTTAAGATTTTTTCAAGTAATACAAAGCACTAATACTAAATCGGCTGTTGATTTATTGTAGAGATTGAAGCTAAGGCAGCTTATAGTAAATAAAAAACCGGAGTTAAAAGCTGATAATCTTATTAGTTTATACCACTTGTAACTCCGGCTTTATAAAAGAGACATTTGTTATTTCAAGTCTGCCAACAGCTTTTCATTCAACCTTACATAATCATCATTCTTTGCTTCTTTGGCAAGCTCAATTGACCTGGTTGCTGTTTTTTTTGCTTCATCTTTTTTGCCAAGCTTAGCTAAAGCATTAGCCTTTTGATGGTATATGAAAAAACCTTTAGGATTTTGTTCAATCGCTTTATCAAACCATGTAACTGCCTGGTTCAAATCTTTACCATTATCCAGATAATACATCGCTGCATTGAAGTATGGACGATTATCCTTATTCATCAGGTTGTCTATCTGTCCCATCACTTTTGTTTCAACATCTGTTTTAATTGGTAAAACAACTGCCGTATTATCCCACATCAATTGTAAATCGCAGGAGTTGGCTTTTAAATTGCCGAACTGCATGGTGAAGTTTTCAACTTTATCATTTAGCTGCATTGTTTTCGCAGCAACACGTACCACATCACTTTCCTGTTTGTAAGCAGCGGGACTGGTAACGTCTAACTGCTTCGTAACGATCAAGGTCCAGTTATCTTTATTAGGGATACTTAACAATCCGTACTTACCTGCCGGAATTTTTTTGTCGCCAATCATTACTTCTTCTGCAAAAGTTAAGGTAGTGGCACTATTAGCACCGGTGCGCCAAACATTTCCGAAGGGAACAAGGTCGCCAAACACTTTTCTACCCTTAATGCCTGGCCTTGAATATGATAATTCAATTGACGATAAACCGAAATTTTGTTTAATGGTTTGTGTAGGACTTGGTTGAGGAGTTGTTAATTGTTGTGCATTAACTGTAATAAGAATGCAAAATGTAAAAGCAGTAAAAAGTATTTTTTTCATGTAATGATTTTTTTTAAGGCAGTAAAGTTATGATTTATCGCTTATCGGGTAAACGTTAGGATAAAGTTGTTTTTACTTACCTGCTTATGATTGTAATTTAAGATAAAGAAGTTTCCGGTAAAGCATTCGCCATATTCATTAGTTCAATAACTGTTTTCCAGTTGCGGGTTGTGGCTGTCACCTTAAGTTTACTTTCAAAAAAGTTATTGTTTAGTTTAGTATTTCCATAGCCGTTCGGGCAGTATAAATAAATTAGAGAACCTGTTATAATATATTCATCGGGCAGATACTGGCCGTGGTTAATTTTATCAAGATTACTTTTTTCGGGGTGGTGCGAGAGAAAGGTTACATGAAGTTTTGTAACATCTTTATCTTTCATCATCAGGAAAGGATTGTTCTGCATAACGTTTGCCATTTCATTTTTTTCTTTAACCAGCACCGGAACTTCAAACGTAAACTGTTCACTTATTTTCTTTTCTATCAGTAGAGCCAAATCATGCACGTTTGCTCCAACAGTTTGAAAGACTACGTTGCCGCTTTGAATATAAGTTTTTACGTTTTTAAAATCTAAACTTTCGTATAGCGAACTGAGTGCGTTCATTTTAATCATCTTATGTCCGCTTACATTAATTCCACGCAGTATTGAGATGTAGGTTTGCACGAGGTTGTTGGTTTTATGTTGTGAGGGATAGATTTTTTATAATTTTTTACCACAGAGAGGTTAAAATTGCTAATCCTGTAACTCCATACGATTGGAGTTCTATTCTTCATGTTTTTTACGTTGCTGATCATACCTGCTTTTCTAACTGGGACTGCATTCTCTTCACGCGGTCTTCCAGCTTCTCGCTGCTCATGTTTTCGCGCATGCTGTCAACTTTTATTGGAAAACAGAAGGGTGTTAGTTGCGCAGGATAGGTTAAGATGATGTTGGAGTTTTGAATACGGTTGAGCATATTTCTTAAGCGTTGTTCTTCCATTTGCTGTTCCATTACTTCGTAATAAGCTTGCCGGAGCAACAGGTTGGCGGGTTCGTACTCACTTAAAACATTGAACAGTAACGAAGCAGAAGCCTGCAGGTGCCTTGCTTTCTTTTGTTCGCCCGGCAACCCTTGAAATATCAAACCTCCAATCACACCGATATCTCTGAATTTTCTTCTCGCCATTTCGGTGGAGTTCACACTACGCTGTATGTCTTCAAATAAATTATCAGTAGAAAATAGTTCATATACATTAGTGTCATCAACCGGAATTGGCTGATCGCTAAGCAACTCGAAACCGTAATCATTCATTGCCAGGGAAAAGGTTATTGGAGTTATGCGGCTGATACGATAAGCAAGTACTGCAGCCATGGCTTCATGCACAAGCCTGCCTTCGAAAGAGTAAACGAACAGGTGAAAGCCGTCCCTTGTTTCAATCTGTTCTATCAGCAATTCATTATGCGAAGGAACGTGTGAGAGCTTTTTTTGCAGCAGGAATAGCGGTTCTAAAGCCTTTAACTCAATATCATCAGCATTTAAGGCTTCATTAAATTTTTTGCGAAGCATTGCTCCAAGGTTTGATGATAAAGGCATTCGCCCCCCATCCCAACT
>MWYU01000459.1 GCA_002050375.1 Chitinophagales bacterium 62-2 | reverse complement strand
TCGTAACCTTTTGCCGCATCAACCAAAGCTGCTGCATTGAAGTGGCGATAGTGATGCTGTATAAACTGCGAAACCGGTCCTTTAGTCATAATTTTAATTTGGGGGGCAAAAGTATAAAATTGTAAAAGAACGAGGGTTAACATCTTGACAAATAAAAAAACCCCCGTTTTTTGCGGAGGCTTTCTTTATTGACCAGGATTACTGTTAACTTTTACGCGCTTTTTTAAAGACAGAAACAGTGTTACTATCAGTTACTTTAAGAATAACAGATTCCTTCTCGTTTTCTGCGGAAATGTAATAGGCAGCTTCTTCTATACCTTCAAAATGAATGGCTTCTTTTACTGTATAACCATCATATTTTTTTGCAAATATCCTTTTTGCAGCAACCGGTAATTTATTAAGAGAAATGTTGCTGCTTGTTCCAATCATTTCTCCGTTTAGATCGTAAAATGCTTCCCTTTTTTCTCCGTTTAAATAGAAGTTAGCTTTTGCAAAAGTGCTTCTGAGGGTCCATTGAACTTTTTCTGCGTCCCTAAAGTCCGCACTAAAACGTCGTTCAGCGCGAACATTTTTAGAATTGATATCTTTTGCAAAAGCGCTTGCTGCAACTGTAACAGTTAATAAGGCGGCGAGGAATAACTTTCTCATAATGTAAGTTTTTGTTGTTATTGATAATGTCTTTTATTTTTTTATTGACAAGTCAAAAGTATAGGCATGCCGATAAGCATTCAATGCAATTGTGATAAAAGAAAGCCTTCGTGATTCGTTTGTGATGGACGGTAAAAAACGGTAACGTTAAATCATTTTATCGAGTCGTTCAAATGCAGCAGCAGCAAGGGTTCCGTAAAATTTATTGCAGAGGTATTGCAGGAAGTATCCAAGGACTAAATTGTTAAAACTTTCTTCACAACTTGACGAACGGAAAAGAATAAATGTAAAAATCTTATCCAATGAGAATTAATATTTAGATATTTGTCTAAATGTTTAATTAGTAAAATGAATTTGTTCTTCAAAGCTTTAAATGATAAAACGCGCCGGCAGATTCTGGAGTCGCTGAAGGAGAAGGACCTGACTGCAGGAGAGATAGCTGAAAAATTTCATATCTCTAAACCGAGTATTTCTCATCATTTAGATCTTTTGAGGCACGCTGATTTGGTAACCTCAGTTAAAGAAGGTCAGTTCGTTTACTACTCAATCAACTTAACAGTTATAGATGAGATTTTAAAATGGTTTGTTCAATTTTCAAAAAACAATAAAAAGAAATAGCTATGAACAGAAATACTTTTATAAACCTGTTTGTTTTTATAATCATCCTTTCGCCCGCCGTTTACCTTGCCGCTGTTTATCCTAAACTGCCACAAACCGTAGCCACGCATTTTGGAATAGATGGAAAGCCGGACCAATTTGGAAACAAGCGCGAACTATGGCAAGCTGTAGCATTCTTTATTTTTATTAATACCGGTGTGTACCTGCTCCTAAGAAATATACATAAGGTTGATCCCAAAAAATCGGCAGCAACTTCAAAAGGCGTTTTACAGAAAATAGCGGTTGCAGTTGTCTTGTTTGTAACATGCGTAAATATTTTGGTTATACAATCGTCTCTTAATAATGCAATAGCATTCGACAAAATATTTCTTCCTTCGATGGGTTTGTTGTTCGCTTATATCGGCAACCTTATGTATTCAGTAAAGCCTAATTATTTTGTGGGAATTCGTACGCCCTGGGCGTTAGAAGATGATGAGAACTGGCGTAAAACACACCAGCTTGCAGGGAAGTTATGGTTTGCAGGAGGAATTCTTATCACAATAATAACGTTCTTCACTCCTTTAATTGCAGGGGTGCCTGTAGTGGTTTTAGTAGTAATTATTATAACCTTAATCCCCGGTATTTATTCTTACCGTTATTTCGCTCAGCATAAAAAAGTCAATTAACAACTAAAGAAGTATGAAAAAGTGCGACTATTGCTGGTGATGATCTGTCTAACGTTAAACCTGGCCAGGTATAAAAGTTACTTTGCAAAAAAGCAAATCGGAAACATATTTTACTAAAGAACTTGCAGCATTAATTATCTATTTCAAGCTTGTAAAGCCTCTACAATTATAGAGTATAGCGGGCTTGAAGAAAGTTTTTCACCCATAGCTTTAAACGAAATCAGTACCTGGCTTAAAGCAAACGTGCAATACAAATAACTATAATGAACTTTCTTGCCCACTCATATTTATCATTAAATCAGCCGCAAATTCTCGTTGGCAATATG
Organism: Chitinophagales bacterium 62-2; assembly: GCA_002050375.1. Classification (GTDB taxonomy): domain Bacteria; phylum Bacteroidota; class Bacteroidia; order Chitinophagales; family Chitinophagaceae; genus Segetibacter. The sequence goes on along the minus strand of MWYU01000459.1, from coordinate 4,069 downwards.
ATAAGTGATTTTGTAAAGGGACGAAAGAAATTTAATTATTCTAAGGGTGTTCAACAAGGGATACAGCTACATAGAGACATCGATACCTTTACTGATGATCATCCCATAACAAAGGAAGCTAAGCAATTATTAAAACCGGCGGTAGGCTTATATGCCGGGGCATTTATAGATGTTGTGTACGATCACTTTTTAGCAAACGATCCATTAGAATTTATTGGTGATTACTTGCAGGAACATTCTTTTAAAACTTACGAAATACTCAAAAAGAATTTTGCTGTTCTGCCCGAAAAGTTTCAGAAAATGTTGCCTTATATGACGTCGCAAAACTGGTTATACAATTATAAAAATCTATGGGGCATAGAAAACAGTTTTGGCGGTGTTGCAAGAAGAGCTGCTTATCTTGATAGCAGTGCTGAAGTTTTTGATTTGTTTAAAGCGCATTACCCCGCGTTACAAAAATGTTATAATGCTTTTTTTCCTGATGTTAAAGCGTTTGCTATGTTAGAAATGAAACAATTGTTAAATGAATAGCCGCTTATCTTTGTTGCAAACGTTTTATCAATGCAAAAAATCTTCTTTCTGTTAGGGTTTCTGGTAACGGCTCAATTTGTAATGGCTCAACAAAAGCCAACCGATCTTGATAAAAGCCCTTTAGATGTAAGCTATTATCCTGCGAATTACCCAATTGCAAAAATGCGGGGTCAGGCAAACGGAGAACCTGCTGCACGTATTTTATATAGTCGCCCGCAATTAAAAGGCCGAAGCATTTTTGGAGAAGAAGTTAAGTATAATGAAGTATGGAGAGTAGGTGCAAACGAAGCAACCGAGATAGAGTTTTTTAAAAATGCAGTAATCGGGGGAAAGAAAATTCCTAAGGGTCGCTATACTTTATATTGTATTCCAACCCCAACCAAATGGACAATGATTATTAATAAAGACAATTACACCTGGGGAGGCTTTACTTATAAAAGTGATAAAGATGTGGCCCGTATTGATGTTCCTGTTCAAAAGGTTACCGACCCGGCAGAAGCACTGACGATATATTTTGAAAATTCGTCGATTGCTATAATGTGGGATACGCTGAAAGTGAATGTGCCGGTAAGTTTTTAAGCAAAGATGAATTATAGTAACCCGGCATCGATTAAAAGAGCCGGGTTTTTTTATTATAGAACTTATTATCTAACCGTTGCAGCAATTCAATGTTCAATAATGAATATTCAACAATTCAATGTTCAATAATTTTAATGCTGGCTATTTGTAGCTTATTAATTAAGAAATTGGAAACTGATTATTGAGTATTGAGAATTGAGCATTGAGTGTTTGATTTATAATAAGCAATCCGAATTGACCCAGTGCCCTTATTGACTAATGACCCTGACTGATGGAACAACTAAATGACCAGTAACCATGTGTGGAATTGCAGGAATTATATCACTGAACCCAAATGATGTAAGTAAGCAACGCTTACAACAAATGACAGATTCAATTGCACATCGTGGCCCTGAAGGAGAAGGTTATTGGATAAATGATACTGGTAATATTGGGCTTGGCCATCGCCGGCTTTGCATCATTGATTTAAGTAATGCTGGTTCTCAACCGATGCATTATTTAGACAGATATACGATTGTTTACAATGGTGAGATCTATAATTATATTGAGCTTAAACAAAGCCTGCAACAACAAGGTTATAATTTTTGGTCGCACAGCGATACTGAAGTTATTCTTGCTGCCTATGATTTTTACGGACAGGATTGTCTTCAGCAATTTGACGGAATGTTTGCCTTTGCACTTTGGGACGAAAAGGACAAAACCTTGTTTTGTGCAAGAGACCGCTTTGGCGAAAAGCCGCTATATTTTTACCAGAATAACAATCAGTTTTTATTTGCAAGCGAAATGAAAGCTTTATGGGCAGCAGGTGTACCGAGAGAGATGGAAAATACTATGCTGTTAAATTATCTTACGCTTGGCTATACCACTAATCCTGCAGATAATTCAGGTACGTTCTATAAAAATATATACCAGCTTCCTCCTGCTAATTTTTTAATAATAGAGTTAGATCAAATAAAAAAAGAGTTCTCTCCATTTTATTCTGCTTATTGGGACCTTGATAAAGAAACGATTGTTAATATTCCTGAAAATAAAGCCATAGAACATTTTGAAGATTTATTAAGAACATCCGTAAAGCGAAGATTGCGAAGTGATGTTGCAGTAGGGACAAGTTTGAGCGGTGGCCTCGATAGTTCTTCCATTGCTTCAATCATGCAATCACTTCTTCCAGGTGCAAATTCTCATGCTGTATTCTCTGCTGTTTTTCCTCAATTTGAAAAAGATGAATCAAAGTACATTGATCAGGTTGCTAATCAGTTTTAAATGAAAAGTTATAAGACAAATCCAACTGCACAAAGCTTAATAAAAGATTTGGATAAGCTCATTCATCACCAGGAAGAACCATTTCAATCGGCAAGTATATATGCGCAATACAAAGTTTATGAGCTTGCTAAAGAGAATGGAGTAACTGTTTTATTAGATGGCCAGGGAGCAGATGAAACGCTTGCAGGATACCACAAATACTATCATTGGTACTGGCAGGAATTAATTGCAAAACATCAATGGAAAACAGCATCAGATGAAATACATTCAGCAAAGTCTTTAGGAGTAAATGTTGATTGGAACTGGAAGAATTACATAGCATCTTACCTGCCAGGTTCAACTGCAAGACAACTGGAGAAGAAAGCTTATAAAGAGACTTTTCATCCTGATATATCAAGAGAATTTATTAAACATAGTGCTGATAAGAAGACTTTTTATAAACCGGTAGTTGATAAGCTGAACGACATCTTATATTTCAACTCTATGCAATTCGGATTACAGGAGTTATTAAGATATGCTGATAGAAATTCAATGGCTCATTCAAGAGAAGTTAGGTTGCCATTTTTAAATCATGAATTAGTGCAGTTTATTTTTTCGCTTCCTTCTCATTACAAAATTAGAAATGGCTGGACGAAATGGATATTAAGAAAAACAATGAATCCGCAACTGCCAAAAGAAATTGTATGGAGAAAAGATAAAGTTGGTTTTGAGCCGCCGCAACAACAATGGATGCAACAGCCACAACTGCAGGAATACATGCACGAAAGCAAAAGAAAGCTGGCGGACAAAGGAATTTTGAAGAAGTCGGCGCTTAACAAGCCAATACATCCGCAATCTTCGCATGAAGCAGGCAACTATGACTGGCGATACTTATGTGCTGCGCGGTGCCTTTGATTTTTTCTACTCACTATTCGTTATTCACTATTCACTCTATTCGCTATTCACTATTCACTCAAAATTATTTCTACATCTTTGCACCGCAATAAAAGTTGCCGCTTAATCACTAATAATCTTTTATGAAACCTGACACGACAATTATACATGCTGGTGCAGAACCAGACCCAAGCACAGGCGCTATCATGACTCCTATTTATCAAACTTCAACTTATGTGCAGGCTGCTCCCGGTAAGCACAAGGGCTATGAATATGCACGTTCGCAAAACCCAACCCGTACTGCACTTGAATCTGCTTTTGCTGCAATTGAAAATGCAAAGTTTGGGTTAGCGTTTAGCAGTGGCGTTGCTGCAACAGATGCTGTTATTAAATTATTAAGTCCTGGTGATGAAGTAATTGCAGTTGCTGATATGTATGGCGGCACTTATCGTTTGTTCAGCAAAGTGTTTGCGAAGTTTGGAATTAAGTTTCATTATGTTGACATGCACAATGCCGAGAACATTCGCCCGCTTATTAATGATCGTACAAAGCTTATATGGACTGAAACACCTACCAATCCTTTAATGAACATAACAGACATTGCTGCACTGTCTGCGATAGCGAAAGAGCACAATATTCTCCTTTGTGTTGACAATACTTTTGCTTCGCCTTACCTGCAAAACCCTTTAGATCTTGGTGCCGATATTGTGATGCACTCTGCTACAAAATATCTTGGCGGCCACAGCGATGTTATTCATGGTTGCCTGATGTTGAACGACCAAAATTTGAGAGACCAATTATATTTTATTCAAAAGAGTTGTGGTGC
>MWYU01000529.1 GCA_002050375.1 Chitinophagales bacterium 62-2 | reverse complement strand
GTTTTTAACAACTCTTCGCAAGCATATAGATTTGAGAATTCCTCCCTTTTGTCTTATTAACTCACACATAATAAGTTACTCTAAAAATTTAAATATATAATAGCTTTTCCGTGTCTCCCTATTTCAGGAAGATCAAATGAAATAATTAAAGGAGTTTGCAACCCCGTTACAAATATTTTTTATATTTGCAACAACGTAACAAAAAATAAGGTATGGCCAGATATTTACTCCCTGTCTTCGTAATGATAGTTATTTGTGGAGATACTTTACATTCTCAAACTACAAATACTATAGAAAACACCCGCCGTTTCCAAAGAGTGAGCTTAACCGGAAAGGTTATTAATGAAGCAGGCGATTCGCTCCCTGGTGCAAGTATTTTAATTCATGATGTAAAGGCTGGTACTATTGCAAATAGCCAGGGCATGTTCAGTGTATCAATACTATCACCAGGAAAGTATTTAGTTGAAGTTTCTCACCTGGGTTATGCATTAGACATTGAAACTGTTGTTATAAACGGTGCTACACAAAAAAACTTTGTTCTTAAAAGAACGGCCGTTGAGCAGGAGGAAGTAACTGTTACCGGGGTATCTTCTGCTACCCGTTTACGCCAGTCTCCTCAACCTGTTTCTATTTTGAAACGGGAAGATTTAGTGAACATAAGCTCAACAAATATTATTAATGCTATTAGTCATATTGCCGGCGTAAATGCCGTAACTACCGGCCCTGCTATTTCCAAACCCTTTATACGCGGGCTCGGTTATAACCGTGTAGTAACTATAAATGATGGTGTAAGACAAGAGGGACAACAATGGGGTGATGAACATGGGATAGAAATAGATGATTATAGTGTACAACGCATAGAGGTGCTAAAAGGTCCTGCTTCACTTATATATGGTTCAGACGCATTAGCAGGTGTTATAAATATTCAAACTTTAACTCCTGTGCCCGAAGGCACAGTAAGGGCAAATGTTTTAAGCGAATACCAAACAAACAACAAATTAAAAGGCTTTTATGGCAATGCTGCCGGCACTAAAAATGGTTTTAGCTGGAATGCATATGGTTCTTATAAAGGAGCTGTTGATTATACAAATAAATATGATGGCCGCGTATTTAATTCCAAGTTTTATAATAAAAATATTGGTGCAATGGTTGGTTATGGTGGTAATTGGGGACATAGTTATTTAATGGTAAGTAACTTTAACCAGCACACAGGTATCGTGGAAGGGTCAAGGGATTCTGCTACAGGTAAGTTTCTTAAGCTAAACCTTGGAGGGACTGAATCTATTGCTACTACTCAGGATTTTAAGAAGGTAAAACCTTCGGTTCCTTTTCAATACATCAGGCATTTTAAAGCAACAAGCGATAATAGCTTTCATGTTGGAAGAAACAGGTTAGACTTTACTGCAGGTTTTCAACGTAACCAACGCCAGGAATTTGGTGATCCGGATAAGGAAGAAATTCCCGATGCTTATTTTGATTTGAAAACGGCTACCTATGCAGTTCGTCTTAACCTGCCTTACATAGCTAACTGGAAAACCAGTTTTGGTTTAACAGGCATGTATCAAAACAACACAAATAAAGCAGAAGAAGCTATTATTCCCGATTATAGTTTATTTGACATAGGTGGTTATGTATTTACACAATACAGTAAAAATAAGTTGAATTTAAGCGGAGGTTTACGCGTTGATAACAGACATGTACAAGGGAAAAGAATGATGGAAGGAACAGATGTTAAGTTTAGTGCTTTTACCCGTAATTTTTCAAATGTATCAGGAAGTGCAGGATTGAGTTATGAAGCTACCCATTCGTTAACGCTTAAGCTTAATTTAGCGAGAGGTTTCAGAGCCCCAAACCTGGCAGAACTTGCCAGTAATGGTGCTCATGAAGGAACAAACAGGTATGAGATTGGCAATAATACTTTAAAATCTGAAGTAAGTGTTCAACTTGATGGAGGTGCAGAAATAACTACAGAGCATGTGTCTGTAAGTGCGAATGCCTTCTATAACAGCATCAACAATTTTTTATTTTATGAACGAGTTTTAAATCGTTCAGGAAGGGACTCCATAATAGCAGACGCAAACACCGGCGAGCAGTTGGAAGTGTTTAATTTCAATCAGCATGATGTACACTTATACGGCGGTGAATTTAACGTAGATATCCATCCGCATCCATTAGACTGGCTGCATTTTGAAAATACTTTTTCTTATACCCGTGCCCGTTTTACTCAACCAATAGGAGGAACACGGAACGTTCCTTTTATACCTGCAGCTCGTTATATTTCTCAGTTGCGGGGCAAGTTCTTAACGAAGGCTAACACCTTACGCAACCTGTTTGTAAGCTTAGAAGGTGATTACACATTTAAACAAAATCGTCCTTTCACCGGCTTTAATACCGAAACAGCTACGGAAGATTATTTACTGGTAAATGCAGCAATAGGAGCTGATATAGTCAGCAATAATAAAACATTATTCTCTATTAATTTTAGTGTCAATAACCTTGGTGATGTTGCTTATCAGAATCATTTGAGCCGCCTGAAATATTATGATGTAAATAACGTAACCGGAAGGCAGGGGGTATTTAACATGGGAAGGAATTTTGGTTTTAAAGTAAATGTACCTCTCGAGTTTAAAGGCCATTAAGAATAAAAAAAATTTAGTAAAGCCATCATCAAAAAGGTTGATGGCTTTTTTTATTTTGTATTTTTCCACAATGGATATAACCATTAATACACCTGCACTTTTTTTTCCCGCCATTAGTTTAATTATGCTCGCCTATACCAATCGTTTTCTTGCGTTGGCAAGCCGTGTTCGCGATCTTCATGCGAAATACCAGGAAGGGAATAATCAAAAGATGATCCATGGTCAGATAAGGAACCTTCGTTATCGTATCCGCCTAATAAAGAACATGCAGCTATTTGGAGTGATTAGTTTTTTATGCTGCATATTCAGCATGTACTTTATCTACATAAATAGGATGAGTTGGGCCAACATAATGTTTGGCCTGGCAATGCTGTCCTTTATTGTTTCGCTTATCATGTCGTTAAACGAAATTCAACTAAGCACCAAAGCGCTTGAAATTGAATTAAGCGACATGGAGGATATGAAAGACCCTTCTTTAGTCAACTATATCAAAAGCAAGTTTGAACGCGAATAGTTTTACCCGTTCATCCTATTCTTCACCCGATAATAACCTTTATGCTGCACAAGCAAAAACTCAACCTGTTTAGCTTTACAATGATCGTTGTAGGTCTGGTAATAGGCATGGGTATTTTTAGAACCGCGGCCACGAGTGCACGCGATGCAATTGATCCGTCTGTTTATTTTACTGCATGGGTATTAGGTGGCTTTGTCGCGTTATGCGGCGCACTAACTTATGCTGAAATTGGCAGCCGTTACCCTGTAACAGGCGGCTATTATAAAGTGTTTTCCTATGCTTATCATCCAAGTATTGCCTTTGCAATTAACTGTATCATACTTATAAGTAATGCAGCAAGCTTAAGCGGCGTAGCATTGATTGGAAGTGGCTATGTAACAAAGCTTTTTGCAGGTTACCCGTGGACAGATATACATAAAGCGCTTATAAGCTGTACGGCTATTTTTTTATTTTATGTTATTAACCTTAAAGGCTTAAGGATAAGCGCCCGTGCTCAAAACATTTTAATGCTCATTAAAATTTCGATGATCGTTATTTTAATAGCTGCTTTGTTTTTCCCACAGTATTATGCCGATCAAAGTATGGCTGATCCTGCTGTAAATCCTTCAATGAGCTGGATACAAAGTTTAGGTATAAGCCTGATTGCCGTTTCTTTTACCTACGGTGGTTACCAGCAAACTATCAACTTCGGTAACGAAGTAAACAGGCCTGCTCAAAATATTCCCAAAGGAATTTTTATTGGCATCACTATTATAATAGTCTTGTATCTTCTGGTAAATCTTAGTTATTATAAACTCGTTGGTTTTCAAAACATGAAAGGTGAGCGTGAAGTTGCTTATGTGGTTATTAATAAAATATTTGGGAAGGGCGGAGCGGATGTGTTTTCGTTCTTTTTGTTTTTTGGGGTACTGGCTTATGTTAATGCACTGCTTCTTAGTAATCCGAGAGTAATGTATGCCATGAGTACTGAGGGTGTTATGCCAAAAGCTTTTTCAAGGCAAAATCATAACGAAGTGCTTACTGTTTCTCTCACTGTGTTTGCTGCACTTTGTATCATCATATTGTTTTTTGCCCAAACCTTTGAAAAGATATTGAACTTCACAATTTTTTTAGATTGTTTCGGAATGGTTGCCAGCAGTGCAACTATTTTTATTCTTAGGAAAAGAACTAAGCATTTAGATAATACAGGCATTTACAAGATGAAGTTGTTTCCTCTAATGCCGCTTATATTTATTGCTGCTTATATGTTTGTGGGTGTAAGTATTGCCATACAAACGCCTGAAACAGCTTTAACGGGAGTTGCAGTTTTGGCTGGGTTTATGTTATTTTATTTTGGAAGTAAATTTTTACAAAGGACCTCAAAGGCCTAAATGTTTGAAGCGCTCTTTTATTAAGTATGGATTTCTTTTTGTATGAATAACGCCAAAAATATTTATATTTTGCTGGTCTATTTTATAAAAGATGATATAAGGAAACTTTTTCACCCTGATCCTTCGAACGTTTTCGAACAAATAAGCGAAAGCCGTAGGGTTATTAGCAATAGAGTTTATAGCGTTATCTAACATTGCTTCAAATTTATCTCCTAAACCCTCTGCCTGTAAATCGTACCATTTAATTATTTGGTGTATGTCACTTCGGGCTTCGCGATATATTTTTATTTGGTATTCCACCTATTCTTCAATTGTTCTTTTACCTGTCGCCATGTATAAGTAACTTCATCCGAAGTTTCAGCCCTTTGTATTCTTTCTTTTATGAATGCTATATGTTCGTCACCTAATATCTCATTTTCAATGAAGCCATCAAGATTGTCTTGTATGGCTTCCATAATAGCTATTTGTTCTTCTCTTGGCAGTTGCAATATTTCTTTCAGGTTACTCATGTAATATTTTTTTTAAAATTACTAATATTTCATTTTTAAAAAACAAACCATTGGATACCTCTTACATATTAAACGAGTTTGCAGAAGAAAGAGAGCTTTACTTTAATGCCATCGCTCCACCAATTATACAAACCAGCAATTTTGCTTTTTCAACTGTTGATGAAATGCGCAACGCATTCGCCGATGAATACTCAACCTACCTGTACAGCCGTGGGTTAAACCCGACCGTTGATATGCTTAGAAAAAAACTGGCAGCACTGGACGGTGCAGAAGATTGCCTTGTTTTTAACAGTGGTGCAGCAGCCATTTTTGCTGCAGTGCTGGCTAATGTAAAAAGTGGTGGTCACATTGTTTCGGTATATCGGCCCTATACATGGGCACAAAGAATGTTTGATGTAATACTGCCGAGGTTTAACGTAACAACTACTTACATTGACGGCAGAGATATCAGTAATTTCAGAGAGGCAGTTAGGCCACATACCAGTGTTATTTATCTTGAAAGCCCTAATAGCTGGGATTATAAGTTGCAGGATTTGGAAGCTGTGGCAGTGCTTGCAAAGCAGCATCATATTATTACTATTTGCGACAATAGCTATTGCACTCCACTGTATCAAAAACCCATTACTTTGGGAATTGACCTTGTATTGCAATCTGCTACTAAGTATATAAGCGGGCATAGCGATACAGTAGCAGGCGTGCTAAGCGGCGGCAGCGAAATGATTACCCGGATTTTCCACAGCGAGTACATGAATATTGGTAGCGGCATTTCACCTTTTAGTGCGTGGCTGCTTTTACGTGGACTTCGTACACTGCCTGCACGTCTCGATCGTATAACTGTAACCACTATGAAAGTAATTAAGTATCTGCAAAAGCATCCCAGGGTTGAGAAAGTTATTTTTCCGTTGAATGAAAATTTTGAACAATTGAAACTTGCAAAAAAGCAAATGACCGGAGCCTGCGGTCTGCTAACTTTTGTAATGAAGGCGCAGGCAGTTGAGGAAATTGAAAAATTTTGCAATAGTTTGCGACATATCCTTATAGCCGTTAGCTGGGGTGGTTATGAGTCTCTTATCATTCCAAAGTGTTCAGGAATTACCAGGTCAAACTTCAGAGCTGAAAACATAGAACATCGTATGCTGCGTTTATACGTAGGACTGGAGGATACAGAGTATCTGATAGAAGATCTCGAACAGGCTTTTCAGAATTGCTAATGCATCTCATAATTCAGTATCTTCCCCAGTCTATGAACCCCTGGTTTTGCTTTTAATTATTTTATTTTTGTTTTTATGCGGTATAGATTCATTATTGTTTTTTTAATTTTTATTTCTTTCACTGGCTACGGACAAGAGAAATGGAGCTTACAAAAGTGTGTAGATTATGCAGTGTCTCATAA
>MWYU01000743.1 GCA_002050375.1 Chitinophagales bacterium 62-2 | reverse complement strand
CAAAAATTCTACCTTTTAACACCGATATAGTTGCGCTTAAAAACAATTAAGGTAATAAACTTAGCCTCTCAAAGCTTGTTTAGAGCAAGGACTAATGAAAAAATATTCGTTTACATTTTCACTAAATAAAAAGTTTAGTTTCAATTATAATTCTAAATTTAACGAGTCTTGTCATTTAAAAATACCTGAAAATTTATGGGCGATTTTCAAATTAAGAAATCATCGAAAGCTTACGATGCAGTAATTGTCGGATCTGGTGCGGGAGGAGGCATGGCTGCTTATGTTTTAGCAAATGCTGGTCTTAAAGTTTTAATGTTAGAAGCAGGGCCTTTCTTCGATCCTGTAAAGCATTCACAACAATTAAAGTTCTCCTACGAATCTCCGCGGCGCGGAGCAGGTACAAAAGCTCGCGGCTTTGGCGACTTTGATGCTGCTTATGGCGGTTGGGAACTTGATGGGGAGCCTTATACAAAAAAAGAAGATACAAAGTTTGATTGGTTCCGGTCAAGAATGCTTGGCGGACGAACAAATCACTGGGGAAGAATATCATTAAGGTTTGGACCAAAAGATTTTCAGCCTACTGATGGGTACAGTGAGAGCTGGCCAGTTACCTACGAGGAGGTAAAACCTTATTACGATAAAGTAGATACTTTGATTGGTGTGTATGGAACAAACGAGGGTTTGGAAAATGACCCCGATGGCATATTTCTTCCGCCACCAAAGTTGCGGTTAAATGAAATGTTTATTAAGCAGGGAGCAGAAAAAGCAGGTGTAAAAGTAATACCTGGCCGGGGCTCTGTTTTAACCAAAGCATTACCAAATAATAAAGACAGGGGAGTTTGTTTTTACTGCGGGCAATGCAACCGTAGTTGTAAAGTGTATGCCGATTTTTCTTCTTCCTCATGTCTTGTTATTCCTGCAATGAAAACGGGCAACCTTGAAGTTATTTCTAATGCAATGGTTCGCGAAGTGCTTACCGACAGTAAGGGCCTTGCAACCGGAGTTTCGTATATAAGCACAGAAGATTTACAGGAATACCAGGTAAATGGAAAAACAGTAATTCTTGGAGCAAGTGCCTGTGAATCTGCCCGAATTATGCTTAACTCAAAATCGCAAACTCATCCTAACGGCCTTGCTAATAACAGTGGGCTCGTAGGAAAATACTTACAGGACTCTACCGGCGCTTCCCTTTCCGGAATGTTACCACAACTGCTGGATCGTAAACGGTATAATGAAGATGGTCTCGGCAGCATTCATTTGTTGGGTCCCTGGGTGCAGGATAATAAAAAGCTGGATTTCCCCAGGGGATACCACATAGAATTTGGAGGCGGAATGGGTATGCCGAGCTATGGTTTTGGTGGAGATGTACCAAAGCTGAATGGCATACTGCCAGGCCGGGATGGAAAGATGAAAGAAGCCGGAGGCTTTGGGGCTTCATTAAAAGATGATTACCGCCGCTTTTATGGTACTGGTGTTGGGATGGCAGGGCGTGGTGTAGGCATGGCCCGTATCGACAACTATTGCGAAATTGATCCCAACGTTGTAGATAAATTTGGAATACCTGTTTTGCGTTTTCATTACAAATGGAACAATGATGAAATAAACCAGGCAAAACATATGCAGGAGACTTTTCAATCTATAATGCATGCTATGGGTGCTATTATTACATCACCCGAGCGTAATGCAGAAAATAATTGGGGCTTAGAAGCTCCCGGACGAATTATACATGAAGTAGGCACAGTACGAATGGGCAACGATCCTAAAAAATCTGTATTGAATAAATGGTGCCAGGCACACGATTGCAAAAACTTATTTGTAGTTGATGGCGCAAATCAGGTGCAACAGTCCGATAAAAATGCAACGTGGACAATTCTCGCTTTATCTATGAGAACATCAGAATACATACTTGACCAGAACAAAAAGCAAAACATTTAATAACTCCTTTCAACCATAAATTATGAACAGGCGTGACTCATTAAAGGCCTTAACTATAGGAACACTATCTACAGAAGTGTTATTGAAAGCATGCAAGCCAAAAGATAAAAATGCTGAAGTATCTGCACAAAAAGACGGAGAGCCTGACCGGCCCCAATCTGAAATAGACCGGAATAAAAAATTAAATGATGAAAAGTTTTTTACTGAACATGAGATGGCAACTATTACTGTGTTGGGAGACATCATCATTCCCAAAGATGATAAGTCAGGAAGTGCATCAGATGCAAAGGTTCCTGAATTTATAGAGTTTATGATGAAAGACATGCCCGACCAGCAATTACCAATGAGAGGCGGCTTACGATGGTTAGATGTTCAAATGCTTAACCGCCATAATAATCCTTTTAAAGATTGCTCATCTCAACAACAGCTCGCAATAGTTAATGAAATAGCATATCCTGCAAAAGCAAAACCGGAAATGCAGCAGGGCGTAGCATTCTTTAATAGAATGAGAAACTTTACAGCAACTGGCTTCTTCTCCAGCAAAATGGGTATGGAAGATATTGGGTATGTAGGCAACAGGCCCAATCAATGGAATGGTGTTCCTGGCGATGTATTAAAGCAATACGGACTCTCATATTCTGATAAAGAATTAAAGGAAAGTGTTAGCTATTCACCAGCGTAGCTTTTGCTTAAATAACGTAATCAACTGTTAATATAATAATAACTTATCTGCTTCCTGGCCGAATAGATTGTTTTAGAATTTATTGCATTTAAAAGTGTAATGTCAGATGTTGCTGAAGATACCTTCCAACCAATCCATAAACTCTTTTTAATATAAGTTACAAACACAAAGCAAAGTTTTCCGGATGCTGCAGTTCCTATAGCAATACCAAATGCATCGCAGATGCTTGATAAATAATTCCCGCCAATTCAATTCATCTTAGCCTAAAGTTTCCTTCATATTTTTAATAACTATCCGCCTTTGAATAATAACTTTTTCCTCTTCATTGCATGCATGTTATACATGGTGAATGCGTCAGCTCAAATAAAGAAGAAAGATATAAGCGCTAATAACATTACCTCTGTTTCCGACTCTCTTTTTTTCTCAAAAATAAAGTATCGCTTAATAGGTCCTTTCCGCGGCGGAAGAAGCGCCGCCGTTGCCGGAAGCTACAAAAACAAAAACACGTTTTATTTTGGAGCCACCGGTGGCGGAATCTGGAAAACCACCGACGGCGGCGCTAACTGGAAAAATATAAGCGATAAGTATTTTGGGGGCTCGATGGGCGCTGTTGCAGTAGCTCCCTCAGACGAAGGCATTTTATATGCAGGCGAGGGTGAAAATACACTAAGAGGTAATGTAGCCGAAGGTTTTGGTATTTGGCGCAGCAACGATGGGGGCAGAACATGGAGAAATCTTGGCCTGAAAGACACGCGCCATATTACCAGAATTGTTATTCATCCAAGAAACCCTGATATTGTTTGGGTAGCAGCGCTAGGCCATTTGTTTGGTGCTAATAACGAAAGGGGTGTCTACAAAACAATTGACGGCGGCAAAACATGGAAGAGGGTTTTATTCGCCAATAGTAAAGCCGGCGCTATTGATCTTGTGATGGAGCCCGGTAATCCTTCCACATTTTATGCTACTACCTGGAACGTAAAAAGAACGCCCTATAGCCTGGAAAGTGGTGGCGAAGGAAGTGCCTTATGGAAAAGCATCGACGGCGGCGAGACGTGGAAAAACCTGATGGACAAAAAAGGATTGCCGAAAAAAGAACCGATAGGAATTATCGGTGTAACGGTAAGCGCCATTAATCCTGACAGGGTTTTCGCTATTATTGAGGCCTCCGGTGGCGGCCTGTTCAGAAGTGATGACGGTGGCGAAACCTGGACTAAAACTAGTGAAGATGCTAATATAAGGCAGAGGGCATGGTACTTCAGTAAGATTTTTGCCGACCCAAAAAATGAGAATACCGTTTATGCTTTAAATGTAGGTATGTACCGCAGCCGTGACGGTGGCAAAACATTTCAACCTATTGTAACGCCCCATGCAGATCACCATGATATGTGGATTGACCCGGAAGATCCTAACCGTATGATTGTAGCAGATGACGGAGGCGGACAAGTTAGCTTTGATGCAGGCGCCAATTGGAGCACAATGAATAACCAGCCTACCGCTCAACTATATCGTTTAGCTGCCGACAATCATTTTCCTTACCGCGTTCTTGCCGCACAGCAAGATAACAGTACGTTTCGCATCTTAAACCGGTCAAATACTGGCGGCATAACTGAGAAAGATTGGGAGCCTACTGCCGGAGCAGAAAGTGGTTACGTCGTTCCCGATCCTCTAAATCCTGAAATTGTTTATGGCGGAAATTACGGTGGCTTCATTTCCCGAAAGGACCATGCGACCGGCGAAAACCGGGCTGTTAGTGTTTGGCCTGATAACCCTATGGGCGCAGGCGCTGATGTTTTGAAATACCGCTTCCAGTGGAATTTCCCTATCTTTTTTTCGCCACATAATCCTAAGCGCTTATATACTGCTGGTAACCATTTATTCGTTTCAGAAAACGAAGGCCAAAGCTGGCAGGAAATAAGTCCCGATCTTACAACCAACGATAAAAGTAAACAAGGCCCAAGCGGTGGCCCCATTACTAAAGACAATACAAGCGTAGAATATTACTGTACCATTTTTACCGCAGCAGAGTCTGCTTTGGAAAAAGATGTGCTGTGGACAGGCAGTGACGACGGGTTAATTTATATAAGTAAAGACGGTGGCAAGAACTGGCAAAATGTAACTCCACCCGCTGCAGGTAAATGGATGATGTGGAACAGCGTGGAAACAGACCCTTTTAAAAAAGGCAAAGCTTATTTTGTAGGAACAAAATATAAGAGCGACGACTATACCCCTTACATTTTTAAAACCGAGGACTACGGAAAAACATGGCAACTAATAACAAATGGAATTAATAATATGCACTTTGCCCGCGCACTTCGTGCCGATAAAAAAGTTACAGGCTTGTTATATGCAGGAACTGAATTTGGCATGTATATAAGCTACGATGACGGAGCCAACTGGAATAAGTTCCAGCTTAACCTGCCAGTAGTTCCGGTGACCGACCTGTTAATTAAAGAAAATGATTTAGTAGTAGCAACGCAGGGAAGATCAATATGGGTTCTGGACGATCTGAGTCTTGTTCAGCAACGGCGTCAGTCAAACCGGCAAAAAGCTTTGCAGGTTTTTGCAGTAAATGATGCTTACAGAACAGAAGGCTCTCAAAATGCAACTTTGCGTAATGTTGGCACCAATCCTCCCAATGGTGTTGTATTTAATTATTATCTTAAAGATGCTACTGATTCTTCCAAAGTTTCGATAACAATATTTGATAAAAAGGGCGGTATTATTCAAACCTTTAGCCGTACTGCAAAGGATAGTACAAACAAACTCGATTTTAACCAGGGCATGAACCAGTTTGTTTGGAATATGCAATATCCCGCAGCAGAAAAAATTGAAGGGATGATATTATGGAATGGAAACGTAGGCTCGCCTAAAGCTGCCCCCGGAAGATATACTGCCCGATTTCGCTATGCAAATGACTCCGCTGATGTTCCTTTTACTATCAAGGCCGATCCAAACTACAAGATGACCGAGGCTGATTACGACGCGCAAGTAAACTTCTTATTGAAAATAAGTAACAAGTTTTCAGAAGTTCAAAAAGCCATTAAAGACATACGATTGATAAGGTCTCAGCTAACAGAATTTACATCAAGAGCGGATAGCTCAGGTAAAGATTTAAAACCTCTGGCAGATACCATCAACAAAAAATTAACGGCTGTAGAAGAAGCATTATACCAGACGAAAGCCAAAAGCGGCCAGGATGTTTTAAACTTCCCTATCCGTTTAAATGATAAAATTTCGGGAATTTATGATTTTGCCGCCAGTGGTAACAATCCTCCCAGTCAGCAGGCAATTGAAAGTTTTACGTATCTAAGCGCGGAGGCAGATAAGCACTTAGCTGTATTTAAACAGGTAATGCAAAATGAAGTAAGACGGTTAAATCAATTAATATATCAAAAGACAATTCCGGTGATAGGTGTTAAGTAAATGAAAGCGCTCGAAGATATCTTAACCCATGTTACGCAGAGCTTGTCGAAGCCTTAATGAACATTATACTAACGCTGAACAATTCCTTGGCAAGCCTAATCCGGCATTCACTTCTGCAGACTTTTCATTTCAAAGAGGTTCATAAAATAACCGATTACTATGTGCAGGCTGATATAGAAAGTACAGACTTACAGTTCACCCTCCAACAAATCCGGTCTCCTTTGCTTCGTACGTTGTAAAGATTGTTCGTGCCGCCACTCATCCACATTTTTTGGATTGCCTTGCAATAATACATCCGGCACTTTGCCTCCTCTAAAATCGGCAGGCCGCGTATAAACGGGAGGAGCCAATAAGTTATCCTGGAAAGAATCAAACAGGGCGGAAGTTTCATCATTCAAAACACCGGGAATTAATCTGCCAACTGCATCAACAACTACTGCCGCAGCTAATTCGCCACCACTCAAAACATAATCACCGATAGAGATTTCCATAGTTACATACTGTTGGCGTATGCGTTCATCAATCCCTTTATAATGGCCGCAAATAATAAGCAGATTTTCTTTAAGGGATAAACGATTCGCTGCTTTTTGATTAAAACAAAGACCGTCCGGTGTCATGTAAATAATCTCATCGTACTTACCATTTTTTTGTGTAAGATCGTCGATTGCATTTGCCAGTGGTTCGCACATCATTACCATTCCGGCGCCTCCGCCAAACTGGTAATCATCAACCTGGCCATGTTTGTTAATACTATAATCTCTAAGGTTAATAAGATTTACATGAAGCAGATTTTTAGCTTCAGCTCTTTTTAAAATCGAGTGAGAGAACGGGCTTTCAAGCAATTGCGGAACTACACTAATAATGTCAATTCTCATAGTGCAAACTTATTACATTATCATGCCCCTGCCCAAAACGTAGGTTATACCTCTTCTGTAAAATCATCAAGGTCTCTTCTTTCTTTTTTGGTTGGTCTGCCTATTTTGCTTAGCCTTTTACCTGTATGAAACGATGCAGCCATCGTTTGCATTTTTTCTATTTCTTCTTCAGGCGTTAGGTCAACATAATATTTTGTAGCCTCGCTAAATTGAACCCGGTTAGCAAGAAGTCCGGCCACTTTAATAAGCCACTTTCTTGCTTCAGTTTTTACTTCATATTCGTCGCCAACATTTACTGTTTTTGATGCTTTAATAGCCACGCCATTTAATCTCACTCTGCCTTTTTCGCATGCTTCTGCTGCAAGGCTGCGGGTTTTAAAAATGCGGATAGCCCAGAGGTATTTATCAATGCGAAGCTTTTCTTTTTCCGGCATATCAACGTATTGTCTTCATCTTTTTTATAATTGTTTTTTTTATGGTATCCCAGGGTGCTTTTTCTTTTAATAAAACTGGCTCTTCATCATTTTCTGCATCTTCAAAGTACGTTATACTTTTATATAAAACCATTAACTTTTCCTCGCTAAATTTCCTTGTAAAGAAACTCGTTATTTCAGTTATAGTAAATGCATTAAGTATAAAATACAAGTCATAAAAATCTCTTTTCCGGTCTCTTCCGCAAATAGCATTTAATTTCATAGCTATATTTTCTTCAAAAGGATATAAGCGGATATTACCTGCTGCTTGTATTGCTTCTGATCTTTTTCCATAATCAAAAACAAAATCTGTTTTTACATTTTTTATAGTTGTAAATAATGCATTTGAAAGGTTTCCTCTTTTTATATACTCTAAGCCAAAATAGGACTCGAGCGCTCTGTCAAGCAAAGTCTGGCTATTTCTCAAAATCCTCTTTCGATAAAGCTGATTGCTTTAAAATAGAGTGAAAGGTACCCATAGGAATTTGCTTTTTGTCTGCCGGAACTATAACAGTTAAAGTTGGATTGCCCGGTTTACGGTATTTTATATGACTTCCGTTTTGTGAGATATGAAAGAATCCATGTTTCTGTAAAACTCTCAATATTTCAAAAGAAGAATAGAGTTTAGGCATGTTCCATTTCGGTTGAAATAATTTCTACCTGTTCTATTTTAAGTGCATCCTCAACAGACATGTCTTCAAAGTATAAATCTAAAGCCTCTTGTAAATTTTTTAATGCTTCCTCCTTTGTTTCTCCAAAACTAGAAACCTCAACATTTAAACACTGAGCTACAAAAAATTTTTCCTCTTTCCAAACCACATTATTTAACTGCACCTTCATACTTTGCCTTTTAATAAAGCTAAAAACAAATTTTTAAACAGACTTCATAAAAAATCCCAAGCTTTTTAGGTGATGAGATTAATATTTTAATGAGAACTTTCCTACCCCTTCATCTCAGCAAAATACTTATGAAAGTAAGGTATCGTCTCTATGCCTTTATAAAAATTGGCAAGGTCAAATTTTTCATTTGGACTATGCAAATTATCGCTGTCTAAACCAAAGCCTAAGAACACCGTTTTTAAACCAAGCACACTTTCAAACAGGGCTGTTATAGGAATACTTCCACCTCCGCGAACGGGAATAGGAGATTTGCCAAAAGTTGTTTCTATCGCTTTTGAAGCTGACTGGTATTCTACACTATCAACAGGCGTAAGGTATGGATCGCCCCCGTGATGTTCACTTGCTTTTACGGTAACGTAAGGAGGGGCAATACTTTCTAAATGCTTAATAAGCAATTCGGTCATTTTTGCACTCTTTTGGTTAGGAACTAAGCGCGCACTAATCTTTGCAAATGCTTTTGAAGGCAAAACTGTTTTTGCACCTTCTCCTGTGTAACCTCCCCAAATACCATTTACTTCAAGGGTTGGGCGAATGCCTGTCCGTTCGTTGGTTGTGTAGCCTTTTTCGCCCCATAGTTCTTTTACTCCCAAATCCTGCATGTACTCTTTTTCATCGTAAGGAGCCTTTGCCATTTGTTCTCTTTCGGCCCCACCTGCTTCTATTACGTCATCATAAAAACCAGGAATGGTAATATGATTATTTTCATCGTGCAGGCTTGCTATCATTTTAGCAAGGATGGTAATGGGGTTAGCAACAGCGCCACCATAAACGCCACTGTGCAGATCACGATTGGGGCCTGTAACCTCTACTTCAATATAGCTAAGGCCCCGTACACCAACATCAATACTTGGGGTTTGTAAACTTAGCATTGATGTATCACTTATTAGTATTACATCTGCGTGGAGCATGTCCTTTTTCTCCTTTAGAAAATTTCCGAGGTTAGGACTGCCCACCTCTTCTTCGCCTTCAATAATGAATTTAACATTAGCGGGCAGGGTGTTCGTTCGAACCATTGTTTCCATCGCCTTTATATGCATATAAAACTGCCCCTTATCGTCGCACGAGCCACGGGCGAATATCTTTCCATCTTTTATAACAGGCTCAAAAGGCCCGCTATGCCAGAGCTCTAAAGGATCGGGGGGTTGTACATCGTAATGGCCATAAACTAAAACGACAGGCTTTTGCAAATCAATTATTTTTTCGCCATAAACTATTGGATGACCTGCGGTCTCAAAAATTTCAACTCTATCAGCGCCAGCTTCCTGCAATCTCGTTTTTACAGCATTCGCACACTTCATCATGTCCTCTTTATGTTCGCTTCTGGCACTTACACTCGGTATGCGAAGTAAGTCGAGCAACTCATTTAAAAAACGTTCTTTATGCTGCGATTGATAATCCTGCCATGCCTGCATAATGTTTATTTTTAGTGATAATAATTGGGATGGATACATTGCGAATATATGCACGAAAACTAAAAGCAGGTTTGTGGTTTTCGTGCTGCTTTAAATGTGTTGCTCCTTTTTAATTTATGTTATTTATATTAGCGGAATGAGAAATAAAACGATAATAACATTCTTTAACAGTCAAAATATGATAAAATGAGATTGAAGCACTTTTCTTTTTATTTAATAGCTATAAGCAGCATGTTTATTTTTGGCAGTTGTGGTAAAGACGATACTAAAACTCCTGCAACAGATTATGCTCCTATGACTGCAAGCAGTACGTGGACATATCAAACTGCACCGAGCGGAACCTATACATTAACTTCCACCAACAGGGATACAACTATTAACGGAAAAACCTTTCATGTTTTTACGAATACGAATAGTAACGTGGGTAATAACTATATGGGAAAAAGTGGTAACGATTATTACCGTTTTGGAATACTACCGGGCATAGCGCCAACCGGCTTTGATGAAACTTATTTAAAAGACAACCTTGATGTAAACGGAACATGGGTAGTTACGCAAAACGCAACTGCTCCCGGTATTCCAACACCTATTCCTGTTAATCTTACTTATACTATTACCGAAAAAGGCGTTCAAAAAGTTGTAAGCGGAACAACATACAGTAATGTAATTCATGTTAAGCTAAACATTTCCGCCTTAGGAATATCGGGGGGCAATGGTGATTTTTATTACTCAGGAGGTGTTGGGTTAATAGAGAGTACACTTGTAATTAATGCTAATCCTGCTTTTGGCATACAAGCATCTAACCAAACACAAACGCTTACTAATTACAGCATTAAGTAATGCTGAACATATTTTTTGCAGAATATGATTTAGTTATTTATTTTCGGCCTACGATCGCTGCTTGCTATCTATCAGCCTTTGCAACTTTTTTCTGTAAATAAGAGAAAATATTGCAGAGGCTGAGCCAATTATAAGGCATCCTGTTTAAGGCGATGCTTGCGGTTAGACAGTAAATTTTCGAGTGTCCATTCTACCTTATGTTCAAAAGGATGCTCCCGTACGGGGCAGGTAAACTTATCGCACAAGCGGCAGCTAAAAGGTAAGCAGCCATCGGTATGAACAAAAAATTCAATAGAAGCGCCGAACTCTTTTTGAATAAAGCTAATCAACCTGTCAATCTCATCGTGTGCTTCGTGTACATTCAGGTACCAGGGAACAGTAAGGTGGCAATCAATATGTAGCTGGCTGCCATATTTTATTATCCTGAAATTATGAAGGTCAATCCAGTGAACACGCCTGTTCTTATTAAGGTTAGTAACCATTTCATTTAACAGTGCCATGTCCTGCTGATCCATTATACCGGCAAGCGATTGACGAACAATTTTGTAACCATTATAAATAATCACGAGGCTCATTAGAAGAGCAATTATTTTATCTAACCAGAAAAACTTGGTCAGCAGCATTATTACCAGGCCGGCAATAATGGCGAGTGTTGAGTAAGTATCTGTTTGAAGATGCTGCCCTGTTGCCTGCAATGCAAGAGAACGGTTTTTTTTACCAATACGATGGCAAACAGAGCCTGCAACATAATTTATTGCTGCAGTAACGGCTACCATTATTAATCCTACATCCAGTTTGGTAACCGGTGTTGGGTGGATTGAATTAACAATGGTTTCATATATAATTAAAATGCCTCCCGCTACAATCAATGTACCTTCAACAGCGGCAGAAACAAACTCAGCTTTCCCATGACCGTAAGGATGATCTTCGTCTCTTGGCTTTGCGGCAATATATAAACTATACAAGCCGATGCCGCCTGCCACTACATTTACAATGCTTTCTAAAGCATCGGTTAATATAGCCAGCGAATTGGTAAGATAATAAGCAACTACTTTAGCAAGAAACAACACAACCGATAAAGCGGTGATCCATTTCTGAACCCTAAGATTATAGTTGGCTTCTTTCACAATGCAGGTAGATGGAGTGCTTAAACATGCACAATACTAAAATGAATAGGGCAGTGTTTGGCAAGCATTGCAGAAATACCACAATACTTATCCTTTGAAAGCTCTACAGCCCGTTTTACTTTATCAGCGTCTTCTTTAGGTGCATCAGTTGTATAAGTAAGAAATATTTCTTTAAAAACTTTAGGATGTTCTTCGGTTTGCTGAGCTTCGGCAGTGATTTCAAGCTTCGAATATTTTACTTTCATTTTATCCAATATCCCCACTACGTCCATACCGCTGCAGGCCGATAAACTGCAGAGCAATAATCTTTTTGTATTCATGCCCGTGCTGCCTTCTTTAGTCGTGTCGATAGGTACTACATGATTTTCATAAGTGCCTTCAAAAGAAAGTTCTTTAATCCATTTAGTTGTTGTGTGCATAGTTTAGATTTTTAAAAAAGACCAGCAAAGGTAGGAGTGCTGCACTTATAATAACCACTACGTTCATAACTGGTTACATACTTACTAATCTCATGATTATTTTTCTTCAAAATTAGCATGGGTTAAAATATACGAAAGAGACTCCGGTACCTGCGTGAAATGTGTTTTTCCCTTATGTTCAAAGTATTCGAAATCAAGCCTTTATAATTTCTTTGTTCCAGAAGTTTTTTCATTCTCCTCGCTCCTTTTAAAATATGATTCATGGTCTCCCTCGTGCCTGCACTTATATACAAATACGCATTCAATTCATCGTTTTTTAAATGATATTGCTGCTCGTACGTGAAGATGTTATATTGGTGTACCCACAGCGCAGGACTTAATGCAAAATAGTTTTTAAACAGATGTTCTTTTTTAAAAAGGCAATAAGAAACAAATAGGCCGCCAAGCGAATGGCCGATAAGAGTTCTGCTGTTATTTACATTAAACCTTTTGTGAATTAATGGAATAAGTTCGGTGGTCAAGAATTTATAAAAGTTGTCAGCATGCGCTTTGTATGGTTTTGCTAATGTTACAATTTTGCCTTGCCTGTTTAGGGGCGGAATAAAATCTCGTGATCTTAACTTGGATACTTGAATTTTTGATGCCTGCCTTTTTGTGCAATACCGATAAAGAGTGTTTTTTCAAGCTGCGAATTAATTGAAGAGTTAGCAAGTAAGCTCCTTAAATCGTTACCTGATTTAATCTCTGCATCCAGATAGTAGACAGAAGAATAAGGGCCGGAATAATTAACCGATGAAGGAAGGCTAACTGTTACAGAAAAACTGTCTTTCACCTGCAGGGAGTAAACATTGAAAGACTCAGTTCTTAAAGGTTGCGCTAAGCCTGCATGCAAGAACACAAGTGCGACTATAACAAGGAAAATTGATTTTAACGGCATGACAAATGATAACATCTATAGTGAAATTACCTATACAATTATTATTCGCTCAATTATGGACTATGAAATTATCTTGCTGTTTATTATTTGTATGAAGCAGTTGGTTTTCAAGTGGAATAATTACTATAGCTATTATCCTTTTTACTACTAAAAAGTGCCTTTTTTAATAGCCCGTAATGTTTCCGGTACTATTAATTTAATCTTAGCATATTAATTAATAGAATAATTTGCGCAACATCTTCTAACGATAATGCTTTCAAAAAAATTCTTAGTTGTTATGAAAAAAATAGTCAAACTATTATGTTCTTTTCTTATAACCGCCGCAGGTTATAGCCAACCTAATGATACCGGTATTGCTATTATTCCTGCACCTGTTTCTGTTACCAAAACCTCCGGTCATTTTATATTGCCTCAAAAAGTTTCGATAGAGGCAGGCAGCCAGGGTGAAATGAAACAGGTGATAGCTTTTTTAAAAGATCGTTTATCTGTTGCTGCCACAGGTAATGTAACTGTAGCTAATACTTTGCCAACTGCAACTATACGTTTACAACTTAATAATACTGCAGATAACAGTATTGGCAAAGAAGGGTATAAGCTATCAGTAACTCCAAAAAATATTTTAATTAAAGCCAATGAACCGGCAGGATTATTTTATGGTGTTCAAACACTTGTGCAGTTGTTTCCTAAAGAAATTGAAAGTGCGGCTCCTGTAAAAAATGTAAAATGGCAAGTGCCTTGTGTTAATATAACTGACTATCCCCGTTTTGGATGGAGAGGATTAATGTTTGATGTATCACGGCATTTTTTTACTAAGGAGGACGTAAAAAAATATATTGACGATATGGTGCGTTATAAATTTAACCTGCTGCACCTGCATTTAACCGATGATGAAGGCTGGCGAATAGAAATTAAGGGCTTGCCTAAACTAACTGAAGTTGGAGCGTGGAACGTAAAGAAGGAAGGATACTTTGGAACATTCTCTCCGCCTGCACCTGATGAACCCCGTAACTACGGAGGATTTTATACCCAGGACGATATTAAAGAACTTGTGCAGTATGCTAAGGAGCGGTTTGTAAATATATTGCCTGAAATTGATGTGCCCGGACATAGCCTTGCAGCAGTTGTTTCTTATCCCGAACTATCGTGTACGCCAGGCGTAGAAAAATATGTTGTCCGCTCCGGAGAGCAGATTATGGATTGGTCGCAGGGTGCGCCGCCAATAGCATTAGTTGATAATACACTTTGCCCTGCTAATGAAAAGGTTTATGAGTTTTTAGATAAAGTAATTACACAGGTAGCCCAACTCTTTCCGTTCGAATATATTCATGTGGGGGGTGATGAAACACCACAAAACTTCTGGAAGCAAAGTGAGGCGATTAAAGGATTGATGCAAAAAGAAGGGTTGAAAGATATGCATGAAGTTCAGGGGTATTTTGAAAAGCGTCTTGAAAAAATTGTGTTATCGAAAGGCAAAAAATTTATGGGTTGGGATGAAATACTCGAAGGAGGGTTGGCGCCAAGCGCAGCCGTAATGAGCTGGCGCGGCGTTAAAGGTGGAATACAGGCCGCAAGAATGAAACATGAAGTAGTAATGAGCCCTACCACCTTTGCTTATATCGATTATATGCAGGGCGATTCCCTTATTGAGCCACGTATTTATGCAACTCTGCGTTTAAATAAAGCCTACCAGTTTGAACCCATGCCAGACAGCGTAGAAGCAAAATATATACTTGGGGGCCAGGGTAATTTATGGACAGAACAGATTTATAATATGCGGCATGCACAGTATATGACGTGGCCGCGAGGATTTGCATTAGCCGAATCACTTTGGTCGCCAAAAGAAAAAAAGAATTGGAATAACTTTTTCCACCGGGTTGAAGATCACTTTGAAAGATTTGATATAGCTGAAAAAAAATATGCACCCAGCGTTTACGAACCCATTTTTACTGTTAGCCGAAATGCAGACAAGCAAATAAGTATTGTTTTAAGTACCGAGGCTGAAGGGATAGATATTTATTACACTTTTGATAACTCTTTTCCTGACAGGTTTTATCCAAAATATACAGCAGCATTAATACCGCCTAAAGATGCAGTTATGCTGAAAGTGGTAACATATAGAGGGAAAAAACAAGTTGGCCGTCTTATAACAATGCGGGATGAAGAATGGCGGAAAAGAGCCGACAGGAATAGATGATCTATTACGGGCGGTTTTTTAAAAAGAAAGATCAGCTTTCATTTCCCTCTTTATTTTGAACAATATCGCCCTTTGTTATTATAAACTTTCCCATGAATACATCTGGGGTTTAAACTATATAATCATATAATTAAAATGAGTAAAAGGGAAGCACTTCTGATAACTAATCCACATGAATAGTTTATAGATCATATTATTTAAAAACAGTTTGATCCTATGAATTTAAAAGGATCGATCTTTCCCGCCACAAACCATTTAATTTCCTCATCTTTCTTAAACCACGTTAGCTGCCTCTTGGCATAATGACGGGTATTTGTTTTAATACTGTTGACTGCAGAGGCTAAGCTTATTTCACTATTGAGGTATTCAAAAATTTCACGATAACCAACGGTTTGTAATGCGTTTAAATTTTGATATGGCACTAAGCTTCTTACCTCATCTACCAATCCTTTTTCTATCATTTCATCAACACGCTTGTTAATCTGGTTATACAATTGTTGCCTTGGTAATTCTAAACCTATCTTAATAATATTAAAGGGCCTTTCTTTTTTCCTGCCTTTTTGAAATGCAGTTATTGACTGGCCCGTTGATAGTAAAACTTCCAAAGCCCGCATTAATCGTTGAGTATTTTGTTGTTCGGCCTGTTGCCAAAATTCCGGATCTTTTAATGCTAATTGCGTTTGCAGGTGTGCTAACCCGTTTTGTTGATTCATTTCGAACACTTGTCGTCTTACTGCTTCATCAACTTCGGGTATTTCATCCATCCCTTCGCAAAATGCTTTAATGTACAAACCAGTCCCGCCCACCATTACTGCTACCTTATGCTTCTCAAAAATTTCTTCTATGGCATGCAGAGCATACTGCTCAAATACAGCAGCATTTACATGATCGAAAATTGAGTATGAATTAATAAAGAAATGTTTAACGGCGCTTAATTCTATAACAGATGGTTTAGCTACGCCTATATTTAATTCTTTAAAACATTGTCTTGAATCGGCAGAAATAATTTCTGTCTCCAGTTGGGTTGCAAGGTTGATCGCAAAAGAAGTTTTACCTACAGCAGTGGGGCCGCAAATAATGATAACTGTATTTTCCTTTTGCTGCATGATTGAAATTCAAAAGTCAAAATGCAAAAGTCAAAATATATGTTGAAAGGGAAAGTTGTGTAATGAATACCTTAAAATTCTTCCTGTCCTTCTTCATCAGCAGTTGGTGATGCTTCATCCTGCGTGTCATCATCTGCATCTGCAACTCCTTCCCTGCCAAAGCCTTCAGCTTCTGCGCTTAGATCATATTTCTCTTCAACTTCAACGAACTTGTTTCCAAGTAAACTTTTAGTTCCATACTGAGGTGGAGCAATGCCTTCAATGCGAACGGTTGCAGGATAGGTAAGTTTGGGATTTTCTTCTTTGCTTACATTAATAAGTTCTACTAAAAATGCCCAGCCTTTATTGAAGTCGTAAGTGTATATGAACTTTTGGTTAGGATCTTTTATTTCTGAACCTATCGTTGTTTCAGACATTATCATTGGTTCGGCTTTATACGATTTTTCGTATTTCTCCAAAGTTATCTCCCGGCCACGCTGCCAGCTATCGTTACTGCGGTAGAAGGTTGCCTGGTGTTTATTATCAAATTCGTAAGCTTTTAAAATTGCATTATGAAGGTTGGCGAATGTTTGCTTATGCTTTATAACAATGTCTCTGTAAACACTGTCATCTTCCTCATAATAAGCCCGGAATCTTAAAACAGCCATCTTTAGTATTCTTTATTTATAATCGTTAAAGCTAACGGTTAATGATTTTATTAATTAATTTTTCTATACAACCTTTTTAGATGCTCATAATAGTTATCCGTCTTATTTATTACGTAATCAAAATATCTGAACGAACATCAACTTTAAGTAAGTGCAAACTTCTTACCACAACAAGAAAACATGATATTATATTTTTATAACAGGGTCAAGCCTTAGTTCCCTGCCTTTCAGGAGCATGAATTCGTAGGCAGCAGAATAGTTGTTTGGTATTACCCCATCTAATATAGCTTCACGAATAGCATCTTTAATCAGGCCAACACTGCGCCCCGGTGTTATATTAAATGTTTCCATAATTATTTCGCCCGTTATAGGAGGTTGCCAGTTACGTATCTTATCCATCTCCTCCACTTCTTCCATCCTCTTTTTTACCAGTTCGAAATTGGAAAGATACTTTTTTACTTTTTGCTTATTTTTGCTGGTTATGTCAGCATTGCAAAGCAGCATTAAAGCATCAATATCTTCACCTGCATCAAAAAGCAGGCGACGAACAGCGCTGTCAGTAATATTTTCTTTAGTAAGACTTATCGGCCGCAAATGCAGCTCAACGAGCTTCTGAACAAACTTCATCTTCTCGTTTTGCGGAAGCTTAAGCTTATTAAAAATTTTAGGAACCATCCTTGCTCCAACCACTTCGTGCCCATGAAAAGTCCACCCATGTCCTTCTTCAAACCTTTTTGTAGCCGGCTTTCCTATATCATGCAAAAGCGCTGCCCAGCGTAACCAAAGGTCTTTTGTATTTATGGAGATATTGTTAAGAACCTGGAGGGTGTGGTAGAAATTATCTTTATGCCCCTTTCCATCAATGTATTCTGCACCTGTTAGATTAACTAACTGTGGAAATATCAAATGTAATAACCCCGATTTATACAGCAGGTCAAAGCCTATAGATGGTTTTTTGCTGAGCAAAATTTTATTTAACTCATCGGTAATTCTTTCCTGCGAAACTATTTTAATTCTATCCCTGTCCTCCTTAATTGCCTTGAAAGTATTTTCTTCGATGTTGAAGCCAAGCTGGGCAGCAAAGCGTATGGCACGCATCATTCGCAACGGATCATCGCTAAATGTTTGAAGGGGATCTAAAGGAGTGCGTATAATCTTTCTTTCAATATCTCCAATGCCATCAAAGGGATCAATTAATTGGCCATAATCTTCTTTGTTTAAAGAAATGGCCAGGGCATTTATAGTAAAGTCCCGCCGGTTCTGGTCGTCTTCAATTGTTCCCGGCTCTACTGCCGGTTTGCGGCTATCGTAACTATAACTTTCTTTACGGGCACCTACAAATTCTATTTCAAGGTCATCCGCTTTTAATTGCGCAGTTCCAAAATTTTTGAAGAAGGCAACATTGGGCCGTGGGGAAAAACGATCTGCAACTTTCTCTGCCAATAAAATTCCATCTCCGATGCAAACTATATCTGCATCTTTAGTTGGCCGGCCTATTATTTTATCACGAACAAAACCGCCTATGAGGTAAGCGGCCATACCAAGCTCAGTTGAAGCATTGGCAATTTTTTTTAATATAAAAAGTTCCTTCCCGCTGCAATCTATAAACATGATGGCAGCAAAGATAATTGATATGAGTGTTGTTAAACAAGGAGGATAATGGATGCTTCTATCGAAGAAAATTTTTATAAGAAGGCCTATTCAAATTCAAGCTCGTTACAATAATATTCCCAATTGAAGTATGTTCTAAAAAAGGAATTTAAAGCATTAAGTTCTCTTTTCACGTTATTGTCAGCATTTGCAGTAGCCGGCTGGATATTTTTATCATCGATACCTAATATATTTAAAAAGTCGGTTAATACCGGTAACTTTTCAGGGGGTACCGATAGAGTTAATTGGGACATAGAGCAGGTTTTGAAGTAAGTTAGACAATTATTCGGCCATCTGCGAACAGTCCATATTAAAATTATCAAATTTTGAAATTATCTAATTTAGCTGCGAATTGTTTGAGGATTTCGGTTCTTCCATCTAATAATAGTAGACGGATTGTTTGCTATATCCTCCTTCTGACGAAAGTTTACAATGTATTTTACTACTGCTTTTATTTCAGGGGAAACAGATGAAAAATTTTGGGGAGAAGGTTGCCCATGGAGATTTGCAGACGTGGAAACAACAGGCTTTTTAAAGCGTTTAATTAAATGCCTGCAAAACTCATCTTTTACTATACGGATAGCTATGCTGCCATCGCTGTTTAGTACACCGTCTGCTACATTCAATCCGTTATCATATATGACAGTGGTTGGTTTTATAGTGGCAGCGAGGTAATCAAACACCTCTGGATCAGGAGAGGCAACATATTGCAAAACATCTCTTTCCGAAGCTAATAAAGCGATAAGTCCTTTACTTGAAGGTTTACCTTTTATTGTCATCAGCTTTTCAACTGCCTGCTCATTAGTTGCATCGCATCCTAATCCCCAGATAGTATCGGTTGGATATAAAATAACTTCGCCCTGGTGCAAGGCAATGAGGCATTGTTCAATGTCTGTTGAAAATTCTGTCATCGTGCTAAGTTAAGGGCTTCGAAGAAGCGATGTTGTGAAATAGTTAGAGTTTCCAGTTGTAAGTTTTCTACCTCCAATCTTCTAACTCCTATCTCCTATCTTTTGTCTTCTATCTCCTAACTCCTATCTCCTATCTCCTATCCCTATCTCCTGTCTCCCTACCTTTGTAAGGCATGCAAAGATTTCTTGTTATACAAACAGCTTTTATTGGAGACGCGGTTTTAGCAACTGCACTTATAGAAAAGCTGCACCAGTTTTATCCTGACGCAAAAATTGATTTCATGGTTAGGAAAGGAAATGAAGCACTGTTTGCAAATCATCCTTTTCTGCACGAACTATTAGTCTGGAACAAGAAAAAAAACAAATACAAAAACCTGATTAACATTTTGTCAAAAATCAGGAGAAGTAAATATGATGTGGTTGTAAACGTTCAACGTTTTGCTGCAACAGGTATGCTGACTGTTTTTTCTAGGGCAAAAAAAACAATTGGCTTTGATAAAAACCCCTGGAGCTTTTTGTTTTCTAAAAAGATAAAGCATGAAATAAGTACAGATGATAAATATTTACATGAGGTAGACCGCAATCAAAAGTTGATTGAGGATTTGACTGATGCAGTGGCAGCAAAACCAAGATTATATCCTGCTGCTGCCGATTTTGAGAAGGTGCGGGAATATCAAAGGGCGCCGTATGTCTGTATAGCCCCCGCTTCTGTCTGGTTTACGAAACAATACCCTAAAGAGAAATGGGCATCATTGATAAATAAACTACCAACCGGGTTAAGAGTTTATTTACTGGGCGCCCCTGCAGATAAAGAACTTTGTGAAGACATTAAATTTTCAACAACACATGTCGACGCAGTAAATTTAGCAGGCAAGCTAACCTTTCTGCAATCAACAGCATTGCAATATGGCGCACAAATGAACTATGTAAATGACTCTGCGCCTATGCACTTTGCCTCATCAGTTAATGCACCGGTAACAGCAGTTTATTGCTGCACTGTACCGTCGTTTGGCTTCGGTCCTTTGTCAACACAAAGCTTCATCGTGCAAACGAAAGAGTATTTAGCTTGTAAGCCGTGCGGACTTCATGGTTATAAAGCTTGTCCACTCGGCCATTTTAAATGTGCCCTTACCATTAAAGATGAACAATTATTGGAAGTTTTAGATAATCAGAAACAAGGCCTGCAGTCTTTATAATAAGAATGAAAAGATTTCTCATTGAAGACATAGCAGAAGAGAGAAGTATTGAAATGGGAGCTAAAGTGAAATAGTGAAATATAGCTGAACGGAGCGTCGCAACGAATGCATAAACAGGGATATTAGCTGACAAACAAAAAGTCTTCCACCTCATTTTTAGCAAAGCACCATTCTTTTTAGATAACCCATAATTTCGCAAAAATTTTACAAACATGGAATTACGATCACTAATAGAGGAAGCGTTCGGCAAAAGAGAACTTTTAAAGACGCCACAATACGAACAGGCAGTTAGAGAGGTTATAGAAGAAGTTGATAAGGGCAGGCTAAGAGTAGCGGCACCCGGAGAAGATGGTTGGGCAGTAAATGAATGGGTGAAGCAAGCAATTCTCATGTACTTTGGCATACAGCAAATGGAAACGTACACCTTACCACCATTTGAGTTTTATGATAAAATGAAATTAAAAAGCAACTACAAAGAATTGGGAGTCCGTGCTGTACCACATGCAGTAGCTCGCTACGGCGCTTACCTCGCTAAAAATGTAGTGTTGATGCCAAGCTACGTAAATATTGGAGCTTATGTAGATGAAGGAACGATGGTAGACACATGGGCTACTGTTGGCAGTTGTGCACAGGTGGGCAAACACGTTCATTTAAGCGGAGGTGTTGGAATTGGCGGCGTGCTTGAGCCCCTGCAGGCAAGCCCTGTAATTATTGAAGACGGTTGTTTTTTAGGCAGCCGAAGTATTGTAGTGGAAGGTGTAGTTGTTGAAAAAGAAGCGGTATTGGGAGCAAACGTAGTGCTTACCCAATCAACTAAAATTATTGATGTTAGCGGCGCTGAACCTGTTGAATATAAAGGCCACGTTCCATCGCGAAGTGTCGTTATTCCCGGAAGTTATATTAAGAAATTTCCTGCAGGCGAATACAATGTGAGTTGTGCACTTATCATCGGCCAGCGCAAGCCAAGCACTGATCTTAAAACTAGTTTAAATGATGCATTGAGGGATTTTAATGTGGCTGTGTAGAAGTATGAAGTACGAAAGACGAAGTACGCTTATGGTTTGCCGCTTGAAGCCTCGGCTTAAGGCTTAACTTTTACAAATGAATGAAGTTGCCAGACATAAAATCTCAATAGCAGGATTTCTCATTACATTATCTGGAGCAATTTTATTTTCTACAAAAGCCATTATTGTAAAGCTTGCTTTTGGCAGTACACATACCGATGCACTAACCCTGCTCACTTTGCGGATGATCTTTTCTCTTCCTTTTTATGTTGTGGCAGCTTTTATTGTTAGTGGTCACAAGGATAATAAAAAGATGAATGTAAAAGAATGGTTGCTGGTAATTACATTAGGCATCTTTGGTTATTATTTAAGCAGCCTTTTCGATTTTATAGGACTGCAATATGTTTCAGCCGGACTTGAAAGACTGATCCTTTTTTTATATCCAACTTTTGCAGTATTAATTAATGCATACTTTTTCAGGCAAAAAATTTCCGGCATTCAGGGTCTTGCTTTGGTGTTTACTTATGCAGGAATAGCAATTGCTTATTTTGGTGAGCTTACCACCGACAGCCGTAATCCAAACTTCTACTTTGGCAGCTTCATGATATTTTTATGCTCCATCACTTATTCCATTTATATTGCCGGAAGCGGAAAGGTTATACCCATAACGGGGGCAAACAAATTTACGGCCTATGCTATGCTTGCAGCTACAGCAGGTATCTTTATACATTTTACGATAAAGGGTAATATTAAAACCCTCGAAACAGGAAGTACTTTATGGCTATACGGAATAATGCTTGCAGTATTTTCAACAGTACTTCCCTCGTTTATGCTTTCGCAGGGTTTAAAGAAAATGGGTTCGAACAATGTTGCGATCATTAGTGGTATCGGACCAGTTTCAACCATTGTACAGGCACACTTTATTTTAGGCGAAAAGATATTTGCTGCACAAATTGCAGGAACCCTTTTAGTTATTATAGGAGTATTGTTAATTGGGTGGAGAAGAAAACCTGTTGCCGAATCAGCCTAACATTTTATTGAAGACCTTTCATCTTTTTCTATATTTGCTTACCTGAATTTTATTGACCATTGACCATTGACCATTGACCATTGACCATTGACCATTGACATTACCATTGACCATTGACCTAATCGGCTCAGCGGCCTATGACTAAAACCTGCCCAGGTGGCGAAATTGGTAGACGCACTGTGTTCAGGTCGCAGCGTTCGCAAGGATGTGCTGGTTCGAATCCAGTCCTGGGCACTTAGTAACCCTTGTACTTCTTTGGTTTACATTGATTTACAAGAGTTTGTTGTTTAGTTAAGGTCTCTTCCTACCGCTTTTTTTCGTTTTCTACCTTCTTTTCTGGCGAATATTCGGCGAACACTTTGGCGAACATTTCCTTAAATTAGTGGAATGAATATTAATTTATCAACTAAGCTATCGAGGGACAGTAAAAAGCTGTGGTACTATTTAGAATGGGGTAAGGGTATTGGACAACGAAAAGCCACAGGAATTTATACTTGGACAAGGCCGAAAACCAAAGTAGAGAAAAATCACAATAAAGAAGCACAAGCAATTCTGGAAACGAAGCGTTCTCAAATGGTGCTTGACCAACACTCAATAAATTCTTCATATGTCCCCCAGCACAAACTAAAAACGAATTTCTTAGATTACTATTCCGATTATATCAGCAAAATCGAAAAGCTGGAAATCGACACTTAGAAACAAGCCTTACTGCTTTTAAAGCTTTTATAAAGAAGGATTTTATCTCTCCTATTGACATCATGGAAAATTTATGTGAGCGGTTCCGCGACTATTTGCTAAAGAAGTATAACGGTGAAACACCAGCTAATTATTTTATGCGCTTTAGCGAGTTTTAAAAGCTGCAAAAAAGGATGGGTATTTTAGAAACAATCCTGCAGAAGACGTGGTAGCTAAGTCAAATAAAAATAAGCAGATTAAAGAAATCCTCACGGAAGAGGACTATATCAAATTAATGAATACACCCTGTACTAATTATGAAGTTAAGAAGGGTTTTGTATTTTCTTTATATACGGGACTTCGATGGGCAGATGTTAAACCTTTAAAGTGGGAAAACATTAAAGAGAATACGATAGTCCTTGAGCAAAGCAAAACAGGTGTACGACTAGAAGTTCCGCTTCATCAAATAGCTTCAAAAATATTGGGTGACAGAAAAGAGGGATTAGCTTTCCATCTGCCAACCCAAGACGGAGCAAATAAAGTTTTGGGCAAATGGGCTAATGACGCAAAGCTTGAAAAACATATAACCTGGCATTGTGCTCGTCACAGTTTCTCCGTTCTTCTGCAACAAAAAGGTATTGATCTTGCAACGGTAGCAGGCATGCTAGGACATACGACAACTAAGTACGTTCAGCAAACTTATAAAAGGTATTTGCAAGAGAACGCTAAAGGGGCTATTAAGAAGCTTCCTGCTCTATAGATGAAGATTTTTTACCTTGTCCTCATATTTGCTCGGAGCTCCAGATAATACGCGATCTGTTTGAGTTTTTTGCTTCCATCACTGTTTCATTTTCACGTTTAAAAATTATTTTGTTTTACAATGTCACTGCCCACGACTTCGGAGTATAGGGCAGCCAGATTCGGTTGTTTAACAACCGGACATCTGGCCGATTGCGAAAAGGAGGCAATCTCACAACCTTAAGAATGTCCTTTAAACTTTGCTTAGTCATTTATAATATGTTTTAATTATCTGTAAGGACTTATAGAAGTGTCATGGGGTGATGCCCTTATTGAAGACTTCTTTTTAAAGCTTATGTCTTAGGTTTTTCTTTTGGCCTTTTCCAAAATTTACCAGCCAATCGTTGAGGTCTTTATAATGCCGGTACAAGCCACTTTCATCCTTGTATTTATTACTCAAAGACAAAGCATATTGACTGTAATTCTGTCCTGTTTTATCCCGGTCTAAATAAAGCCTGATTGTATCGTGCTGCTCCATAAAAGGACGTGCTTTTTCAAAAAAGGAGGCCGAATTTAAGATCACAAAATTGCTTAGAATTTGAGGCTGATTTTTATGGATGGCCATGAAAGAAAGGAAGTCAAAAAAGCCTTCAAAAATTGCTGCTTCTCTAGCTCGATTGTTAAACGTTGTAATGTCTTTTGGGGAGTTGCTTGCCTTGAAAAAAGGGTTACGTAATTCATAACCACCGGCGTTATTTTTAAACCCGATACTAAAATATTCCTTGCCGTTTAATTCATATTTTATTTCTCTGCAAAATTGTTCCGCCACGTCAATTGGAACCCTTCTTTGTTGTAAGTAACGTAACAACGAAAAAGAAGAAAGTTCTTTCTCTTGAATGATATTTATTTTGCTTTCTGTATTACTATTAAAATGCTCTTGAGAGTGATTAATCAATGGCTTTTGAAAAGAAAAATTACTACTCAGTTTTTGCATAAATTCCCCTATCGTGCACTTGTTATATAAGATGCCAAAATCAACAAGGTTGCCCCCTTTGCCAATCCCGTGATCGTACCACCTATTGAGCTTTCTATTTACTTTAAACGAAGGGGTTTTTTCTTCTCGTAAAGGGGATAAATACCAGCAATCAAAGTGCCCGAATTTAGCCGGTTCATATCCTAATCCAGATAAGTACTGCACTATATCTATTTGCCTTGCTTCCTCTATGGAATGCCTTTGTTCTCTGAGTTCCATAACTACACATTTTTGTTTTCAATTTCACATTCAGATTAACGGCTACGAAGTTAAACAAGTGGTATCTGTCCAACCTATCCTCATCATATTTTAATGAGGATCGCAAAATGAGTACACCCTAATTTTGTCCGATAATTATTTTAATAACTTAAAACGTGTAGATATGCTTACAACAAATGACGTAGCCAAGGTTTATGATACTATTCTAAGTATCCCTGGCATGAATGAAACAGTGAAGATTGATATGAAAATCTCACGCAAAAATGCACTCCTTCTTAGTAGATTAATTGAACGTGGATTAACACTTAAACAGGATGAGAAATCTTCCAATCTTTTGGACAATTTGCCAGCAGATACGTTGCAGGAATTATCTTCCATTGCAGAAGATTGGTTGAAGAAAGCAGGTTTAACAGAGTTAAGTGAAAAATTAAAATCTTTTAAATAGTAAGTAGTATGGAAAATAATGTGCTATCATGGAATGTTGCGTTAGAAAAAGGACTTGAACCAAGACTATATCCATATACAGCCGAGCATGTTCCTGTAGGTAAATTTGAGGCAGTGCTGGATTTTAAAATATGGGCAAAGAAAGCAATGGGAATCTGCTGCTATTTTACACAAAGAAATACTGGTATAAAGTTCCAGTTAACAGTTTACAGAAGGCAAAAAGACAAGCTGTATATGATAGATGAGAGCGATTTAGATTTTAAAGTTTGTTCTGATAATGCACCTTATTTAATCTGCGTTAATTTGAATGGAAAGCAAAATCCTACTCTTAAAACATGCAATCCCATACCTTAAATAGGAATAGGTATAAGCTTTTAAAGAATAATACTAAGGCACTATTTTTCAAGTCTCCAACCATCATCATACAAAGAAAAATAAGCTTTATGCATTTCTTTCTTTTGAAAATCAAGGTTAACTAAAGCAGCAAACGGAGTAATGTTTTTATATGCAGTTGTGTACTCTACAACTGCATTTTTTTCATTACTATTTGTACTAATACCGGTAACTTCTACTAAATCTTTATCCGCCACCTTTACAACTTGTACTTTATCAGGATTTCCACCCTTTGTTATTGGCAGCAAATAAGGTTTTGCTTTGTCTGTAAAGTATATTAACGGTTTGCCTATTTCACCTAACTTTTGTGTTCGTTGTACTGTTACTATACCTTCTTTTTCCAGCCCTGCATTAAGCACTTTACGAGCCTGGTCCTCGTCAACACGGTTAATCTCAAAATCAAATACTTTAGGGAATTGATTTTCTTGTTGAATTAGTTTTAAAGCTTCCTCATGCGATAGCTCTTTCTTTGTACAACCAACTAAAAGGAGGTAAAATATCAAAAAGATTTTCAATATCTTTTGCATTGCAAAATATTATCAAGTTCGTAGTATAAAATTACCAAATTATTGTCCAAGAAAAAATAACTCAACTTCAGCTACATTGTATAATGC
>MWYU01000370.1 GCA_002050375.1 Chitinophagales bacterium 62-2 | reverse complement strand
TGCTTGAAGGGCAACCACTACAGCTTCCCTGTAGCATTAAATTTACAACACCCTCGTCGTAGCTTTTAAATTGTATTGCACCCCCGTCCATTTCAACGGCCGGTTTCACATAGTTTTCCAGCAATTCCTTTATACGCTTCACGACGTCATCATCATCGGCCGCTATAGTATTGCCACCGTCTGCTTTTGTGGTTACAATCTCTTCCTCGTTAATAACAGGCCCTCCGTTTTCAAGATAATCTTTCAGAAATTGCTTAATAGTAGGGATAACATCCTGCCACTCCTCCGTGTCGGAAGTTTTGGTAAGAGTTACGAAATTGCTGGCAATAAAAACACTTTTAATAAATGGAAAGCTGAAAAACTCTTTGGCAAGTGGAGAGGGACCTGCAGTATTTTCATCAGGAAAATCAATGCTCTTACCGGGATACAAAAGCTTGTTAGCTACAAACTTCATTGTTTCCGGGTTAGGAGTCATTTCAGTGTATATGCTTATTATAGGGTTTCCGGTCTTAATCATACAAATTAATTTAAAAAGATACACAAAAGTAACAATACTGCAGCATAGTTCTCTTACCGGAAAAGTAGATAACGCTTTCGTAACAAAGTTTTTCGTGATTCGGAAAACGCAGCAGTATTTCTTCTAAAATAAAAATGCCGGCACAAAAGCCGGCATTTTTCAAAATAAAACTTTTCAAAACAATTATTGATTGCCTGTTTTCACTTTAGTCTTTGTATCAGTTTGTCCTTGTGTAGTTGAACTTGGCTTTTCTTCTTTGATCTTAATTTTCGAGCCGTCTTCAGTTACTCCTTTAGTTTTAGTTTTTGTGCCGTCCGCGCTAGTCTTTGTTTTCATATTTGCACCTGAGCCGCTTGTTCCTGAACCTGATCCCATTGAGCTTGAACCAGATCCTGAAGTTCCTGTG
Source organism: Chitinophagales bacterium 62-2 (assembly GCA_002050375.1). Lineage (GTDB taxonomy): Bacteria > Bacteroidota > Bacteroidia > Chitinophagales > Chitinophagaceae > Segetibacter. The sequence continues at coordinate 5,536 of MWYU01000370.1, read as the reverse complement.
CCACTGCTTCCACTGGTACTTGAACCTGATTCGGTAGTACCGGAACCTGAGCTACTTCCGCTGGTTCCAGTTCCCATAGTACCGGAACTGCTACTTCCACTAGTTCCACTTCCTGATCCCATAGTACCAGAACCGCTACTTCCACTTGTACCTGTTCCTGAACTCATAGTACCTGATCCGCTAGTTCCACTCGTGCCTGTACCTGAACTCATAGTACCTGATCCACTGGTTCCACTCGTGCCTGTTCCTGAATTCATAGTACCTGATCCGCTGGTTCCGCTAGTGCCTGTTCCTGAATTCATAGTACCTGATCCGCTGGTTCCGCTAGTGCCTGTTCCTGAACTCATAGTACCTGATCCGCTGGTCCCGCTAGTGCCTGTTCCTGAACTCATAGTACCTGATCCGCTGGTTCCGCTAGTGCCTGTTCCTGAACTCATAGTACCTGATCCGCTGGTTCCACTTGTGCCTGAGCTCATAGTTCCTGATCCGCTACCGCTTGTCGTACCAGTGCCGGAACTCATAGTACCTGAACTCGAACCTGACGTTCCTGTTCCGCTGCTTCGGTTTGTTCCGGAGCCGGAATTCAAAGTACCAGACCCTGATCTCATTCTACCTGTGTCTTGTGTCATCCCGCTTGACCCTGTTCTTCTACTGCTTGTGTCTTGTTTCATATTTCCTGTTCCGCCACTTCCAGAAGCAGATCCCATAGTGCCAGTCCCGGTACTATTGCCTGTTCCTGTTCCAGTGCCTGAACCGGAAGTTTGTGCAAAGGAGACTTCCGCAGCTAAAATAATAGCCGCCATTCCTGCTAAGGTTACTAATTTGTTTGCCATAAAATTATTTTTAAATAAATATTTATTTTAAAGTGTTGTTTTCAGAAACCGTGCCAGAAGAGTGTTTGATACAGTTTTTTTAAAAAAAAGTGATAGAGATATATTTAAGGTAAAGTAGAGTTTTTTAAGAAACTGCCCTGTACGTTTTATTAAAACATCGCCTCAATCTAGGTTGTAAAGTCTGCCAGCCTAAATTATGTTTCAACCAGTCTTACTCAGTAAGGCTTTTTTGTTCTCCGCTTCTTCAGCAGCTAATAGATAAATGAATGAGGCGGTGCCAACCATAGTTGGTTAACTAGTGCTATAGTCCCTAATTATCATAAGAAACGGCATGGCTGCTTTAAAAGGTATTATACTCATCTCAATCTATTGATGTAATGTCAATAAGATTTTTATAAATGCTTTAAAACGGGGCAAGAAGTGTCCATTGAGCCATAAACCATCTTGTTCTTCGCAGATTGCAGGCCAACAGTCATTCTAAGTTTGCCTGCTCCAGTTAAACGTTTTGCCTGAGTAACCTACTTATACCGGTAACATTGGATAGTAAAGGAAGTTGTAAGATTATTACGCACTAATCTTAACTCTGTAATATAAACCGAGCAGGCCATCTTTTCGAATTACTTAATTTTACCGCAATAAACATGTACCAATGAAACTGCTTACCTACCTGCGCGATGGAAACGAACAATTAGCCTGTCACATAAATGGTTATGTATATGATCTTGAAGATTTACACCCTGACCTTCCTAACAGCATGGGAATGATGCTAAATTATTGGGAAGATTTATTTCCCGTTGCCCGGGAAGCCGAAAGGGCAGTTAAAAATGGCCGGATTGCAAAAGGCCGCGGAGCGCCTGCAGAAGGGTTGAAACTAATGGCGCCGGTACCTTTCCCTACAAGTTGCAGGGATGGTTATGCTTTCAGGCAGCATGTTGCAACTGCAAGACGTAACAGAAAAGTGGACATGATTTCAGAATTTGATCAATACCCGGTTTTTTATTTTACCAATCATCATGGTGTTCGGGGGGGAGGTGATGTTAAATGCATGCCTGATCATTTTGAAAAACTTGACTTTGAACTGGAATGCGCTATTCTTATATGTAAGCATGGCCGAAACATTACATCAGATGAAGCAGATAGTTACATCGGAGGTTTAATGATCATGAATGATTTAAGTGCCCGCACACTGCAAATGGAAGAAATGCTTTTAAATCTTGGTCCGGCCAAGGGGAAAGACTTTTGTACAGCTATTGGTCCCTGGTTGGTTACATTAGACGAACTGGAACAATTTGAAATAGCCCCAAAAGAAGGCCATACGGGTAAAAGCTGGAATTTAAAGATGACCTGCAGCGTAAATGGGAAACAAGTTAGTGAAGGAAACTTAGGTGATATGGATTGGACGTTTGCGGAAATTATTGAAAGATGTGCTTATGGAGTTGATCTGTACCCCGGAGATGTAATTGGAAGCGGTACGGTTGGTACAGGCTGTTTTCTTGAATTGAATGGTACGGGAAAGTTAAACGACCCGGATTATAAAGAACAATGGCTGCAGGAAGGCGATGTGGTAGAGATGGAGATTGAGGGATTGGGGAAGTTGAGTAATACAATGGTGGGGGAGGAAAGTGATTTCTCTATTTTGAAGCTGAAGAAAAATTTGTAAGAATAACCGCAGAGAGCAGAGGCAAAGTAATTAATCGAGAAATTACTTGCTGAATTCGGGTGAGATGGATAAGAACTTCACTTGTACGCTCAGGAATTATTAGATGAAGGTAAAGTGAAGGAAGCGCCGCAGGTACTTGCCTGCTTGCTAATAATTCAATTCAGCCTCAATCTAAAACAACTATATTGGAGATAAATTACAAATAATATTTATAATTTTCGTTATGATCTTTAGTAAAGCCAGTGATAAGTGTATTATTTAGATATAGGTAAAAGATTACGCTTACTCATTCAATTCAACTTCTAAAAAATGCTTGCAACTTTACTTAAATATTGTAATGCTATCTGTCCGGTACCTGAAGAGTTAGAGAATGATATAGAGAAATATGCAGAGCTTAAGGAATATAAAAAGGATGGGCTTATTTTAAAGCCCGGCATGGTAGCTAATTATGCTTCATTTGTTTTAAAAGGAGTTGTGCGAAGTTATTATTTAAAGGATGGTGAGGACATTACTACTAAATTTTTGCAGGAGGGATCTACTATCACTTCAATTTACAGTTTTTATAGCCGCAAGCCAGGCACCGAATATATTATGGCCTTGGAAAATACAACACTGGCAAGCTTTCACTATGATAATATGCAGCAGATGTATAATAAGTACCGCGAGTTTAACGTTATAGGCAGGGTTATTACAGAAAGATATCTTTTCTTCTCGGAAATAGAATTATATAATCTCCGCAAAACAAAAGCAGAAGACCGTTACCTCTTTTTTGAAAAGCATTACCCTCAATTGATGCAGCGGGTACCTTTAAAATATATAGCTACATATCTCGGAATGAATCTTGAAACACTGAGCCGCGTAAGAGCACGGAAAAAAATATCTCCTTCTTCATAAAGTTACTTTTATCAAAATCGTGCTTCTTTTTTTAATTCCCCCTTTTATGTTATTGATTCAAACTTTTGTTTCTTAAAAGGAATAAAAAGCGAACTCACATTAGATGCTTGTTTTAATTGTTTGGCATAAGTTTAGAAAAACTCCTCAAGCTTCATAAATTACAATTCTTATAGCTGCATCTGCAGTTTGCATTTATGTGCGTCAGCATTTTACCATGTTACGTTTAATAATGGTTCTTCAACTGATGGTTTGGCTATGTACAATTTTTTTTCCTTATGTATCTTTTGATACCGTTTACCAGTAGTTGAGGGAAGTATATTGCAACATAAACACATCAAATAAACAAAAAACGAAACATCATGAAAACATTACATTGTTCTGATGCAGGCTTTGACTGCAAAGCTGTTATTATTGCGGCTACCAACGAAGAAGTATTGAAACAAGCCGCTGTACATGTAAAGGAAGTACATAAGCTTATCGCCACTCCGGAGCTTGCTCAGCAGTTAGAAACCTTGATTAAAGATGAAAATTAATAGCATATCAAAAAAAATAAAAATGCTTGCTGAATTGTAAGACTTATTTACCACAGCCAATGCCACTACTGCATCACCTGAAAAACATTAAACACTTATTATGGAAACCACAAACAACCTGTATAAAAAATTAGCCTTCTTTTCAGAACTGGAGCTCCAGGAAGAGCTTATAAAAAACGGCAAGATTGTTTCCTTAAATAAAGGGGATGTTATTGTAAGAGATGGTCAGTACATACAATTTTTGCCTATTGTTATTAAAGGTGCCATCAGGGTTTACCAGCAGAAAGAAGACAGGGAGATTTTGCTGTATTATGTTAGAGCCGAAGAAACTTGCACCATGTCTTTAGCAGCCGCATACTTTAATAATAAGAGTACTTCACATGGGGTGGCAATAGAACCTACAGAGGCCCTCATTTTTCCTGCAAGCCTTATCATGGAATGGCAACTTAAATATCCCTCATGGAACAAGTATGTGATGCGGATGTTTAGAAGCCGGTATGATGAATTGATCGGTTCGTTTGAAAGAGTCGTATTTGAACATATTAACGTTCGGGTGATGGAATACTTAAAACGAAAAAGTCAAATAGAAGAAAGTAGGATGATTAACCTGTCCCATCAAAATTTGGCCAATGAATTGGGAACTACGAGAGTAGTAATTTCGCGTATCTTAAAGCAATTTGAGAAAGATAAGAAAATTGAATTATTCCGGGGCGCTATAAAGCTGCTATGATATTTTACTGTAGCAGCTTTAAAATAAAGGTTCTTTCTATTACCCGAATTTATTTGAGCCTCGTAAGTTGCAGGTGTAAGCAATTTTTCTACTTTCTTTTCACTCATAATTCTTTTTATGAACGCACCCGCGTATAGTTAAAATTTATCTCTCTATCATAAGGTTGACTTTTATCAAAATCGTTCATCTCTCTCTTCTAATTTGACTTTTGTCAATCTCATTGTCTTTAAACTATTCTTCTTTTGTATCAGGAGGTTGCAACCTCTGTATGTGTAAAGCATTTTTTTTGAATAAAGTAAAAACCTGCAATATGAGAAAAGTACTATATCTACTCCTGTTAATAATAATATTCAATTCTACATTAGAAGCGCAGAAGAAAACCTATATGCGTTTTTACACTGTTGCAGGAAAAAAGTTTGAAAGCGGGTTTTACGGTGGTTCAACGGACAGCTCAATAGCTGTGTATAAAAACAAAGAGAAAATTGAAATCCCGGTATCAAAAATTGGTGTAATCAGAACACGAAGAAGTCTTGGACATAGCATGCTGGTTGGGGCCGCTATAGGCGGGGTACCGCTTGGACTTATTGGGGTAGCATCAGGGGAGGAACCTCAGCCTGGTTCTTACTACACTTTCACGTCAGGACAACAACTTAAGCTGGGCCTATTTCTCGGCGGAATTTTCGGCGCTGCAATAGGCTCGTTAATACATGGGTTTCAAAAAAGAACTGCTTTTATAATAAATGGAAGCAGTGTAAGGTGGATTGAACAAAGAAATGCAGTTGAAAAAGCCGAGCTTCTGAAGGGTTTAAATGATTACAAAATAGAATAAGCGTTTTTGCAAGATTTAAAAGCATTTCTTCCATTTGCAATTGCCAGGCGCTTACAT
>MWYU01000534.1 GCA_002050375.1 Chitinophagales bacterium 62-2 | reverse complement strand
ACATTATAGTTCGATTCACAAAGGCTAAAGCGTTATAGTAAAGGGGGGTATCCGTTATAGCCAGGCCTAAAGGCTTGTGTTAATGAAAAGCAGGAGGGCAAGGCTTTAGCCTCAAACGCAAAAGTTTAGTAGAACAATATTTAATAAACTTTAATTTCAAAATCGTTCACCACATTTTCAATCAAATAAATCAAACTATTAAAAATGGAAGAAAATAAAAATGCAGAGAAAGACAGTAATGTCATGGAAAGAAGAAGTTTCGTAAAAGCAATTACGGCAGGCTCCGTTGGTGCTGCTGTGTTAGGCACTTCTGTGGCGGCTTCCGTTTTAGGTTGTTCAAATTCAAATGCCGAAAAACCACCTGCTACCAGAAAAGTTCTTATGAAAGTAGGCTGCCAATCCGGAGGCACCACTAAAGAAAATCTTGAGTTTAAAGCCCGTCACGGGGTGTTTAATTTTGATGGAGGGGCGCCAAAATATATTAAGGGCAAGGGCTGGGACCTGGAAGAGTCATTGAAGAAAAAAGAGGTTTGTGAAAAGTATGGAATATCCCTTGATGCTTATCATCTTACTTTAACCTCTGCCGGAATTGACAAAGTTGAAACACCTAATATAATGCTTGGTAAAAGCCCGGAACGTGACCGGGAAATTGAAGATATACAACAGATGATTTCAGTTGCAGGTAAGACAGGTGTTCATTGTCTGAATTATAATACGATCATACTTCCCATATTACGTACGGGTATGACCTTAGATCCCAAAAGAGGCAATGCTTCTTACACCACCTGGAATTATCAGGAAGCTATAAAGAAAAATGAACCATTAACTATTGCAGGAGTTGTTACTATTGATCAGATGTATGAACGCATTACTTACCTGCTTGACAGGATAATTCCGGTTGCCGAAGAATACAAAGTCCGCCTGGCAAATCACATCGCAGATCCGCCTACCCATGTTGGTTATCGCGGCATAACAAGATGGAACAGCCCTGATGTTTTTGAGGGTATAAAACGGTTTGCGAATTTGTACAAAAGCAAGTATCACGGCTTTAATCTTTGCCTGGGTTCCACAGCCGAAGGGTTAAAAAATCCGCGGACTGAAATTCTTCCTATCATAAAATGGGTGGGAGAAAGAAACCAGATATTCAATATTCATTTACGCAATATTAAAGGCGGATGGGATAATTTCCAGGAAGTTTATCCTGATAACGGCGAGATGGATTTCTTTGAGGTATTGAAGGCGTTGCGAGATGTAGATTATCCATACATGGTTATGCCCGATCACGTTCCTCATCATCCTGATCCGGCAAGCAGTAACCAGGCCTTTGCATTTGCTTATGGATATATTAAAGCAATGATACAGGCAGTGTCAGCAACTTAGAGTTATAACTGTCTTATTGAAGTTTTAAATCGAATTAATATCATTTTTATTATGGAAAAAGTAGGATTTATCGGGTTGGGAATTATGGGTAAGCCAATGGCTCATCATTTATTAAAAGCAGGGTATTCATTATCCGTACCTGAAAAAAATAAAGCTGCCGTTGAACTGGTTGAAGCTGGCGCTCGTTCCTTTCCAACAAATAGAGAAGTTGCTGAAAATTCAGATATCATTATTACCATGCTTCCCGATTCTCCTGATGTGGAAGAGGTTGTTTTAGGAAAAGATGGAGTAATAGAAGGATTGAGGGAAGGGGCACTTTTTATTGATATGTCTTCCATCGCCCCGGCTACAGCTAAAAAAATTTATCAATCATTGCAGGAGAAAAGTGTAGAAGCTTTAGATGCACCTGTATCAGGTGGACAGGTAGGAGCCGAAGCAGCTTCATTATCAATAATGGTTGGTGGAAGTGAAGCAGCTTTTGAAAGAGCGCTTCCGCTATTTAAACTGATGGGTAAGAACATTGTACTAATTGGAGAAGCAGGTGCCGGACAAACGACAAAAGTGTGCAACCAGATGATCGTTGGCATGACGATACAGGCAATTGCCGAAGCTTTTACACTCGCAAAAAAAGCAGGTGTAAATCTTGAGAAAATGAGAGAAGTTTTGTTAGGTGGATTTGCTCAAAGCCGCATACTCGATCTGCACGGCAAACGAATTATTGACCAAAACTTTAAGCCTGGATTTAAAATTAAATTGCACAGAAAGGATATGAATCTTGCTTTGCAGGCCGGTAAAGAATATTCAGTTCCGTTGTATGGTTCTTCAATTGTTGCCGCGAACATGGATGCGTTGATAGCACAGGGTAATGGAGAGTTAGATCACAGTGCGCTTGCTTTATTAGTAGAGCAACTTTCTAATCCTGGCCCCCTCTAACTCCCCCAAAGGGGGAGGCTAAAAATGCCAGGTTGCTAATAATGGCAAAGAGATTAGTTTATTAAAGAGTGCTGGTCTTTGCTGATTAAATAAATAAAGTTGATATGAAAGATGTGTAGTTTGGAAAAAAGATAAAGCACCGCTCCTTGATTAGATTTCATTTCCGCTTTCCTTCTCCTTTGGGAGAAGGTGCCGAAGGCGGATGAGGTGGAGAGGGAGAAGGAGGGTGAGGTTATTGAAACGCAACCCCAACAAAAAAATGTCTATACCCTACTTAAAAAAGCCAATCAAGCCGCATGAACATTTCAGCAAATAATAACAACCATGGTCCGCGTATAAAAGAAGTTATTATTACTCCCATAGCTATTGTTGACCCGCCCTTATTAAATGCTGCAGGTTTGCATGCACCTTATGCATTAAGAACGATTGTAGAAATTATTACAGACGATAATATAACCGGCATAAGTGAGATACCAGGAAACGCAGCCATTAACGAAGCACTTGAATCTGCGGGACAAATGATTATTGGAAAAGATCCGTTCCAGCTAAACCAGATAAGAGAGAAACTGACAAATAGTTTTGGAAAAGAACACATCAGCGAACGTGGATTAACACCTTGGGATCAACGCAAACTGGTTCATATTTTCAGTTCCATCGAAGTAGCTTGTTTAGATATTATTGGTAAAGTAATCGAACGACCTGTGGTAGATTTACTCGGAGGTAAATTAAGAGATAGGGTGCCTTTTGCAGCTTATCTTTTTTACAAGCCAGAAGGTGCCGGTGGCAAACTGGAATTTAAAACAGATGAACATGCAACGGGTTGGGCAAAAGCAAGACAGGCAAGCGCAGTAAATCCTGCAGAAATGGTGGAACAGGCAAAAGCGATGTGCAAAGAATTTGGTTTTAAATCTATTAAACTTAAAGCAGGTGTATATGAACCGCAAGTAGAAATTGATACCATGTTTGCTTTACATAAAGAGTTTGGACCTGATATTCCTTTAAGGATAGACCCTAATGGCGTATGGGAAGTAGAGACAGCAATAAAATATGGCAGGATGTTAAAGCCTATTATCGAGTACCTGGAAGACCCGGTAAGAGGTCAGGAAAATATGGCTATAGTGGGTAAAGAGCTTCAAATTCCTTTAGCAACTAATATGTGTACTACTTCGTTTGACGATATTCCAAATAGTATCAAAGTACATTCTGAAGATATTATTCTAAGTGACCACCATTTTTGGGGTGGATTGCACGCTTCTATGGGACTTGCCGCAATCTGCGAAACTTTTGGAAGAGACTTATCAATGCATTCAAACAGTCACCTGGGAATTTCATTAGCAGCAATGGTTCATCTTGGCGCCGCTTTACCAAATCTTAGATACGCTTTAGATACCCACTATCCCTGGCAATCAGATGAGGTGATTATTGGCGGTCGTTTAAAATTTGAAGATGGCGCAGTCAAGGTTCCTGAAGGGCCGGGTTTAGGCGTAGAACTTGACAGAGAAGCCTTAGCGGCACTACATCAAAATTACATTGATTGCGGTCTAACAAAAAGAGACGATGAGATTGAAATGCAAAAGATAGAGCCGGGATGGAAGTTTAAAGCAGTTCGGTGGTAAAAATTATCACAAGTATTAAATTTAGAAATATAAGCACAACGAGGTTTTAAGATACTTTATATACCAGTATCTTGCCTCAATCTGAGGCACCACACGATAGTATAAATATTTTTAGATGCACTTAACTTTAAGCTGCTAAGAAGCAAAATTTAGCAAAGGTGAGGAGCTATTTATTTTCCTTTTCCTGCGCTTACAATTAATGCTATTAATAAAGCAATGAAGGTAATCCCGCACCAGATCCAGTAAGTATTCCTATTATTATGAAATACTCATTTTTTTATTACCGATAACTGTGCTCTTAGGTTACAACTCTTCGCTCCTGGGTTTTGTAGAAGAGGCAACAGTTTTGGCATTTACAGATTTATATACATTTTTTTATACAGCGATAGTAAACACTAATCATACATGCTAATGTAAAAAGTATTTGCCCGTTTCCTGGGGTAATGATAAGATAACACATGAGTTGGATAACTTTTATCTTTTATAAAAACAGTTTCTTTGTGAACATTTATTGATCATTAGTTTTTGTTGATAAATGAAATAGTAACTAACGATCTTGAAACAATGCGTGAGGGATTTGAAAAATTTAATAGAATAATAAAAAGATAGAGATGAGATTGAGTATTTGTTTGCTGTTGTCAATGATGATGTCTGGTTCAGTTTTAGCTCAACAGAAACAGCCGGACAACGTAAGGAAGCCTAATATTATTTATATTCTTGCTGACGATTTGGGATATGGTGATTTGCATAGTTTAAATCCCGAATCAAAGATCCCAACTCCTAACATGGATAAGATGATACAACAGGGAGTTCACTTCACTGATGCCCATTCCAATTCCGCCGTTTGCACTCCTACGCGTTATGGTATTCTTACCGGAAGATATGCTTTCCGTACAAGGCTTAAACAAGGCGTTTTATGGGGATACTCTCCCGCCCTTATTGAGCCTGAACGAGAAACAGTAGCAACTTTTTTAAAAAGATTGGGTTATCAAACTGCCTGTATTGGAAAGTGGCATTTAGGCCTTAATTGGGCAAAAAAAGATGCCTCAAAAGAGATTGCTCAAATTGTAAGCAATACGCCGGTTTCAAAAGAGACTGATGATAATGTTGATTACAGTAAACCAGTTACCGATGGACCAACTCAACATGGATTTGATTATTCTTTAATTATACCAGCATCGTTGGATATTAGCCCTTATTGTTACCTCCGCAATGGTCGCGTAACAAATGCTTCCATCAAATATACAGAGGGCAAAGATCAGGAAAGAGATGGGCGTGGTGTTTTTTGGCGCGCTGGTAAGATGGCAGCCGATTTTGATTTCAATAAGGTGTTGCCCAGCTTAGTTGACTCTGCCAGCAACTATATAAAAACCCGTGCAAATAAAAGTAACCCATTCTTTCTATATCTGGCATTGCCATCTCCTCATACTCCATGGCTGCCCACAGGAAATTACAACGGCAGATCGAAGGCTGGGAAATACGGTGATTTTGTATCTATGACCGATGCAATGATAGGCACTATTGTACAATTGGTAAAGCAACAGAAATTAGAAGAAAATACTCTGATTATTGTGGCTTCAGATAATGGATCAGACTGGCGGCCTACAGATATTGAGGAAACCGGACACCGCGCCAATTATTATTTTAAAGGACGAAAAGCCGACATCTACGAGGCAGGCCATCGGATCCCGTTTATAGCATGTTGGAAGGGTGTGATACCAGCCGGAATTACATCTAATGAGGTAATGTGTACAACTGACTTAATGGGAACATTAGGCGGGTTATTTAATACGCCGATATTAAAGAACGCAGCCGAGGATAGCTATAACTTGTGGCCCGCTTTCATTGGAAGCACTACTTCTTCATCAATTAGAGAAGCCACAATTCATCACTCGGAGAAAGGTTTTTTTTCTATCCGGAAAGGTAAGTGGAAGTATACTCCTCATTTAGGTTCCGGTGGTTTCTCTGTACCGATGAAAGTGATTCCAAAAGAGGGAGAAGCACCAGGAACATTATACAATATGGAAAATGATGCGGGAGAAAAAACGAACCTTTATAACAAACACTCAGATGTAGTTAAAGAGCTTGATGATCTTTTAAAAGACTACATACGAAAAGGTTTTAGCAGAAAAATGTAAAGGTGAGTTTAGGATACCAAATATTCCTTTTTATAACCTTGCGGGGATTTGCCTGTAATCTTTTTAAAACTCTTATGGAAGCAGGAAAAGTTATCAAATCCGCTTTCATAGCAAATTTGTTTTACGCTTTTTTTATCATCCAATAGAAGTTTACACGCATAACCTATTCTTATTTCAGTTAAAAAATAGAATATGTTTTTCCTGTCTTTAATTTAAAATATCTGCAAAAAGAGTTTGGTGCAAGATTAGCAAGATTGGCAATTTCGTTGAGATAAATTTTTTGATTAAAATGACGAAGAGTATAACAAATACTAATTTATCACTTGTAAAGTATCAAGGCTTTTCCAACCATTTTTTTCAGAACTTTCAAAAACAGCTTCTATCACTCTCATAT
>MWYU01000458.1 GCA_002050375.1 Chitinophagales bacterium 62-2 | reverse complement strand
GTTTAAATACTAATTATTCGAATGCTGCTAACCGGGAAGTGTTTTTAAATGGAGTAGAGAGAGCTGCCCCGACCCTAAAGGGAGAGGAGAGAGGATCAGGTTGGCTATATAAATTTGAATAAATAAGTAATACGAAGATTAGCAGGGCTCCGATTTTCGATTTTGGATAAGTTGCTCCAAATTTTACTTTTCGATTTTTGAATTTCGAATTTCGATTCTCCACCTTTAAATACAATGTAGGATTCATGTCGGTCTTTGGTTTAAATGTTCGGTACAGCATTTCTTTCGATTCTACCATCAAGTAAGTGAACGATTCGTGAACCGTATTCCGAATTTTTTTCAGAATGTGTAACCTGTATAATCGTTACTCCTTCTTTATTTAATTGGGTGAATAATTCCATGATTTCTTCACCCTGTTTGGAGTTTAAATTTCCTGTTGGCTCATCTGCTAATAATAATCTTGGCTTTGCAATAAGCGCTCTTGCAATGCCAACCAACTGCTGCTGACCACCTGATAACTGAGAAGGGAAAAGATCTTTTTTACCCACGATCTGAAACCTGTCGAGCATATCTGCAACCATAGCTTTTCTTTCGGATGATTTAACATCCTGGTATAATAGTGGCGTCTCAATATTTTCATACACAGTTAATTCATCAATTAAATGATAAGCCTGGAAGACAAAACCTATATGTGTTTTATAGAGTTGTGAACGATGTTTTTCTTTCATCTTATAAACATCCTGATCCAGAAAAATATACTCGCCTTCATTAGGATTATCAAGCATGCCAATAACATTAAGTAAAGTTGATTTACCTGAACCTGAAGGGCCCATGATGGAAATGAATTCACCTTCAGCTATTTTTAGATTAATGTCTTTTAAAATAAAGTTTGGTTTGCCGCCCTGGTTAATCCACTTCGAGATGTGTTTGAGTTCTATCATTTTATTTGTGTTAGATTATTAATGTATACTTATTCAGTTCTTAAGTTTTTTACCGGGTTTTCTGCCGATGCCTTTGCAATTTGAAAACTGATTAATAGGATTGTAATCGCTCCGAGAATAATTATTGAAATCATAAATGGGAGGGCAGTGATGGGAATCCTATATGTATAATCATTCAACCAACCTTGCATAATGTAATAAGCAACAGGTACAGAAATAACCCCTGCAATTAAGATGACCGGAACAAATTCTTTAAGGAATAAACTGATAATATTGAATGATGCTGCACCTAAAACCTTCCTTATCCCGATTTCTTTTGTTCTTTTTTGTACACTTACTGAAGTTAACCCAACTACCCCCAGTATAACAATAATCATTGCTATTGCAGTGGCTGCCTGCGCTGCTTTTTTCAATTGTATTTCAGACTGATATAATTTTTTCAGCGTGTCGTCCATAAAAGTATATTCAAAAGGGGCACCGGAAAGTAATGCTGACCATTTGTTTTGTAATGCTTCTATAGTAGCACTTATATTTCCTGGTTTCAATTTGAAGGATAAAAAGCGGTAGATTTTTCCAAGGTCAACATTAATAAATGCAATAGGTTGAATTTGTTGTTGCATTGAGCCGAAATGAAAATCTTTAGTAACCCCGCAAATGGTAATTGGTTGACCTCCTTGCGCTAATATTTTTTTACCTATAGCTTCATTTGCATCACTAAAGCCAAATGCTTTTGCAGCCGTTTCATTAATAACAGTTTTAAGAGAGTCATTAGCATTGTAAGGGCTACTGAAAAAGCTTCCGGCTTTTAAAGGAATTTTATAGGTTTCTGCATATTGCTCATCTGTTGTTAGAGATTGTGTGGCAACAGTATGAGTAGTATCTGTTCCTTCAACATAAAAAGGTATACTTCCACTGTTAGCTCCATTTGGTACTTCATAAGAAAGAGAGACATTGCTAATCTGAGACATTGAAGCAAATTCATTTCGAATGGTTCTCATTCGTTGCACACCTTGTGCTGACCAGTCGCGGGGAAGTTGCGCAGAAACAATAAATTCTTTATCATATCCAAGGTCTTTACTAAAAAAAAGTGAAACCTGCTTTGATACAATGATTGCCCCAATAAAAACGATAGTTGCGGTAAAGAATTGAAATCCTACCAATGATTTACGCAACAAAATATTTTCTTTGATGGATACTAATTTACCTTTCAACGAATCTGAAGCTTTCAATGCTGATAGAACCAGGGCGGGGTAAATACCTGCAAGCAACCCAATAAACAATATAAGTGCCGCAGGAAGTAAAGCAAAGGATAAAGGGAAAGACAAAAGCTTAGGAATTTGTTTTCCCAGAACATCGGAAATAAAAGGATTGGCAAGGCTATAAATAATAAGTGCAAAAAAAGTGGCAATACAAACAAGGATAATTGTTTCTATAAGAAATTGGGTCATTAATTGTTTTCTCATGCCACCCAAAACTTTACGAACGCCAATTTCTTTAATTCGCGAAGATGATTTGCTTATAGAAATGTTTACAAAGTTTATAATAGCCATCAGGAGAATGAAACAGGCTATAAGCGATACAGTATAAAGCATCTTCTTTACCAGCCCATTATTTGCATTGAGGTAATATTCTTTTAATGGCACAAGATAAGGTTGAAGATTATTGCTTATATCCGCCGGTGTATTAGCTTTGATAAGCTGTTCTATTGGTTTCTTCAGCGCCTCAGGCGAAACTCCTTTTTGTAATTCAATGTAGCTTGCTACATAAAGATTCCTCCATTGGTTTATGTCTCTACCAAAGAATTTGAGACAGCTTTCAGGAATGTAAAACTGGTTGTTATTGTCGCTGTTAACGCGTTGAACAGAATTTTCAGTCACATTTTTTAAAACACCTGTTATCATAAAATCATGCTTTGTTCCTGAAAAGCTTTCGATGGTAAGTGTTTGCCCTGCCACAGATGTTTTGCCGAAAAATTTGTTAGCTTTTTCTTCAGTAATTACAATAGAGAAAGGTTCTTTAAAAGCCGTTTTTGGGTCACCATATAATAAAGGGAAACCATACATATTCAGCATAGTAGTATCGCAGATCTGCAGGCTTTCTCTAAAATGCTTATCTCCTTTTGATACGCTTGAAGTGATGCCATCAAAGCGGTAATAATTGGCAACAAGTGCTGGATATTGTTCCTTCAGTTCTTTAGCTAACGGACCAAGTGTTGCCATCTCATAACCCATGTTAGGGTCTTTCCATTTGCTTTGTATGATGTACTGGTTATCTGCATTTTTTAAATGCTTATTAACCTGCAGTTCGCCCCACACATAAGCGCCAATCAACAAGCTAAAGGCAATGCCTATAGATAATCCTGAAACATTAATAACAGCATGAAAGCGGTTTTTAAGAATGTTTCTCCAGGCGATTTTAAAATAATTTTTAAGCATAGTCTTTTGTCTTATTGTAAATTTTAAGGGTCCTTGTATTATAGGAAGAAGTTATTCTGTTCTCAAACTCTTCACCGGATTAGATAATGCAGCTTTAACTGCCTGGAAGCTTACTGTTATTAATGCTATAACAATCGCTGCTATTCCCGCTATAACAAAAACCCATAAACTTACATTGATACGATAAGCGAAGTCTTCAAGCCATTTATTCATTGCCCACCATGCAATAGGTGATGCGATGAAAGCTGCTATCAAAACAGGCTTCAAAAATTCTTTTGATAATTCAGACACTATGCTTAGCGTAGTTGCACCTAACACTTTTCTTATCCCTATTTCTTTTATACGTTGCTGTGCAGCATAAATGGACAGACCTAAAATTCCCATACTTGCTATAAGTATTGCTAGGCCTGAAAAGTATCCGAATATCTTTCCAAGCTTCTTCTCACTTGCATACATTGCATTAATGGTATCATCAAGAAAACTATATTCAAACGGTTGTCCTGCATTAAATTCTTTAAAGTGTTTTTCAATTTGAGCTAAGAGCGTTTTCTGTATTAAGACGCACATATAAATATTGAAAGCGACGGGGAAGAATATGCATAACAAGCGGCTGAACGGCAGACTTAAGTGGAGTGATATTAAAGTCTTCAACAACGCCAATTATTTTTCCATTCTTTAATACGGTATCAGGCATAACCCATTGAAAAGATTTGCCAATTGCATTCTTTGGTGTTTGCCATCCTAATTGTTTAACAGCTTCATTATTTATAATAAAGCCTTCAGCATCATCTGTTGAATAGCTTTTTGAGAAGTTCCTTCCAGCGAGTAAATTCATCTGCATTGTTTTCACAAAATCATGGTCTACGAACAGCATTTGCATCGACCTGTTTTTGTCTGCTGATTCCTCATGCACAAGATTGACCGGGATTGTAGTACTTGGAATAGTTGAAGCTGCTGCTACAGACAATACTCCCGGTGTATTCGTTAACGAAGTTTTAAAGGCGTCTAACTTTTTTACATCTGCATTTCTTTGAATAGTTACAACAACCACTTTTTCTTTATCAAAACCCAGCTTTTTATTTTGAACAAACTGCAACTGTTTATAAACGAGAATGGTGCTCGCAATAAGAGCAATCGAAATGATGAACTGAAGCGTAACAAGTACTTTTCTTAATGAGTTTCCTTTTATACTTTTTTGAAATGAGCCTTTTAAAACTTCTACCGGTTTAAAGGAAGATAGGACAGTGGCAGGATAAATACCTGAAGCAATGCCAACCAAAAAAGTAAGCAGTATAAGAAACAAGATGTAATTATAATTACCCGTAAAATTTATGCTGAGTGTTCTTTCAGAAAGCTGGTTAAATACCGGAAGAATAAGCACTACAATAACCAGTGAAAGTATAAGCGCGAAAAAAGAAACCAGTATCGATTCGGCTAAAAATTGTTTTATAAGTTGCTTCCGTTCTGCTCCAACAACTTTTCGTAATCCTACTTCTTTGGCTCGTTTTAAAGAACGTACAGTAGATAAATTCATGAAATTTAAACAGGCTATCAACAGAACAAAAAGAGCAATGCCCGAAAAAACATATACATAAGTAATATCACCATTCGCCTCTAACTCACCAACCATTTGAGAATGCAGATGAATGTCAGTAATTGGTTGAAGATAGATCTCCTGCTTTCCGTCAGCATTTGGATTGTGGTTAATATACTTTTCCGTGAAGTCTTTAAATTTTGCCTCTAATGAATTTGTTGAAGTTCCATCTGCTAATACAACATAAGTATGGTACATATGGTAGGCCCATAAATTACTTATATCGCCCAGTGTTGATATGGAAACCAGCCCACCAAATTTAACGTGGGAGTTAGCAGGCGGTTCATCAACAACACCTGTTACCTGTACAGTGATTGTTGACGTAAAGCCTGTAGTAGCTTCTAAAGTCTTACCTATTGGGTCAGTATTTCCAAAGTATCTTTTTGCAGTTTCGGTAGTAAGAACTATTGTATTTGGCTGACTTAAAGCATTTGCAGGATTGCCTTTTAATAATTTAAAAGAGAAAACATCGAAGAAAGTTGAGTCTGCAAACAACAAGCCTTTTACAAAAGATTGTTCCTTGCCTGTTTCTCCTACAATGCTTTTTTCATCCTTCAGTAATCTTACGTACTGCTTTATCTCAGGGTAGTCTTTCTTCATTAAAGGAACCCATGCTGAAGGTGTTACTGCAAGATTTGTTTTGCCTGTTGGTCCTTCAGCAATGGAAGTAACCCGATAAATGTTTTTAGCATTTGCATGAAACTTATCATAGCTTAATTCGTGCTGTATAAACAGGAGCATAAGTATACAGCACACTAACCCTAACGACAATCCAAATATATTTATAGCAGAAAATATCTTATTGTTCAAAATATTTCTCCATGCTGTTTTAAAGTTGTTCTTCCACATAATATTTCAGTTTTTTGTATTAGTATCAGTTAACCTTTTTAAAGAATAGTTTATCTATATGCAAAGCATTATCTATTGTAATACTTTTTGATAGTTTAATACCAAGACCAAATTCAGTTTGCCCATTATCATTTTTATTAATAAAAACTCCTTCTAATGGCGTTTCAGTACCATCAGCATTTACTTGTACCGCTTTGAACAGAGCATCATTTATAGTAATATTTTTAAGTAGCGAAGTGGAGTTGCTATTAGCTCCGTTATTTTCTTTCAGTGTTGCCTGTATATTTTGAGCATCTTTAATGTTGAGAGTAAGTGTATGATCAAATCCATATGCTTTATAAACTCCTGAATAGTCTTTTACATTTTTCTCAATAACAGGAGTGGATACTACAACCCGGTTTAATTCCTTTGTAACACCAAACTTCTCTTTCTTCATGTATTTGCTTTTGCTAAAATTTTCACGTGCAATCGTCTCAGCACGTTCTTTTGCACTTAATTCCTGCGAAAAGGTTATATGATTAAAGAGGAGAGAGGTAAATAATAAAAGCAATGTCTTTTTCATGGTTTTAAAATTTTTAGTTTTCAATCTGATTATTCTGAATATGATTACAAATGTTGAAGGTTTATTTTTTTGTAAATTTGAACTGAATAGGTA
>MWYU01000505.1 GCA_002050375.1 Chitinophagales bacterium 62-2 | reverse complement strand
ACCTAAAGTATAATGATTGAGTTCATAAGTAAACCAATCACCGGGTTCGGCCATCGTTGAAATTCCATGCAACGGAATTTTCGTATACCATTGCATATCCTTTTGAATGTAATGAGGAATAACATTGGGTTCGGATCGCCAGGCATATTTTCTATAGTAAGAATATACGCCGAGCGTTCCGGCAAACTGTTTTCTCCATGCTTTTATTTCTGCTGCATATCCAGCATTATTGGGCGAAGCCTTATCAAAAATCTGTTGTTCAAAACTTTGGTTAATGGGGCAGTAATCTACAATGATGTCAGGGTCTAATGTAACTGCAGGCGGAGATGAGGTATAGGAATAAGCTATTATTTCCAATCGTAAACCTGGTCGTACTTGTTTAATTGCCGCATTAATTTGGTTCGCGAGAAGCGCCTGCCTGTCTTGCGGCGTTCCCAGCTTTGCCATTTCAGGGCAGTCTTGCCAACGCCCAACATCAGGAGGCCACAGCTCAAAAATGTCAATCTCAGGATGTGTTTTTAAGTAGGTTACAATATTGTTTGAAAAATAGTTAACTGCAGCAGCATTAGAAGTATTAAAGACAAGACGATCTGATGGAGTTGGATTGCAGGTGCTGTCTTTGCCAAACCAATCAGGGTGGTGTTTAAAGAGCGAGCCGTTTTCCATTTTAGCATTAAGAAAACTTTGATAACCGTGCCCGCCAACTTCAAGTATCAGACCTCGTTTCTTTATTTCCGGCGTAAGTTGCTCCCGCCATTTATCCCATACAACTCGGCCGTTGTTATTTAGATTAGCCGGAATCATTAAAGTGTTGTAACGAACCTTGGGCATCCATTCTATCATCTTCATTAAGTTCTCTGAATTATGAGTACGGCCACCATCAACATTTAATTTGCGATAAGTAAAGGCTGGCTGCTCCCTAATAGTTGGAGATTGAAAGCTCAGATTGGGACTATTCGGAATGATCTCGGCCTTACCACTAAATATATCAAGATCAGGAGCTAACCACACGCAACCAAGGCGACCAAGAAAATCATACACTGCAAACAAAACAGCACGATCAGAATTACCGGCAAGAACTATATTACCCTTGCTTGTTGAAATAGTGTAGGCTTCACTATTGTTACCATTAGTTTTTTGAAGCTTAATTGAACTATTGGTTTTGCCACCAGGGTTAATTGAAAAAGAAGCACCGGTGATTTTAGTGAGATATTTTGCAAGCTCTAAACCGCTGTAAGTGATAACATCAGAAGGTTTATCAGGAAGAACAATTGCTGCTATGGCTTTGTTATTTTTTGCAATTAAAACTTCCTGCGTCGCTGCAATAAGTGGAATAAAAATTCCTGTAACAGCAAGCATTCCATATGATAATAAAGCAACAACTCTTTTTAATGAAAACATTTTCTACTCATTTATTTTAAGAGTGAAAAGCGTTTCAACTCTTTCATGTTCGTTTGATAGCTTGAGTAATAATATTTACTGTTTATACCAAATCTCCAGCTTTGGTTTGTTAGCTGTTTCAAGAGAACTTATCAGCACTTGTCTTCCCTTATCCTCATCATCTCCCAGTTGCCTTGTTTCGCGAACAAAGACAAATGAAACACCTTTGCCACCATGCTTTTTAATCACATCAGTAACATCAAGGTGATGATATTTATCCTTAGTATCAAAAGCAAGTTCACCTGCAATAAATGCCTGTTGTCCTACACCGGTAATCAATGCCTCCTTATCGTTGAGCTGCGGTGCATTCGACCAGGTAATTTTTTGCTGGTCTAAACCCTTTGATGGAATTGCATACACATGCAGCCTGAATGGCAAATCTCCTTTATCTGCATGTCCGTTTACGCTTAAGATCATACGTTGTGCATTGGCGATTTTTGTTTTTGAAAGATCAAAATGTATATAGGAGACTTTATTATTCTCCGGCGTTGCAGCATCAAGCTGAACAGCCAACTGCTTTTGATTTCCATTATTGGATGATACATTTTTACCACCAAAAACAGTTGCATCACCTGTAGGGGTCAAGGTAGCTTTAGCTAAGTTACTGTTTGCAGGTATAGTTAGTAATACAACGCTTTGCGGTTGTAAAGTAAAGCTGAAGGTTTTGCCGACAGGTAAATTAATAAGGTGAGTAGCTTCCCCGTAATAATCTTTATTAACTGTTTCTGCAGTTACAGGTGTTCCTTTAGAAAGATTAAGGCCATTAAGATTTATCTTCAAATTGTAATCAAAGATGCCTCTTTGAACAAGCCACATGTAATAGTTACCCGACTTTTCATCATACGAAGTATAAGTATCTAAACCTGAATCATGCGCTGAACAGTTTGTTTCTAAAAGGTTACGTTCATCCTTAAAACCTTTGGCAAATAAGCGAACCACTTCACCTGTTCGTTGAATACCTGATACATTATAATTGGGTTCATCAGAAGGCCCATCACCTTTTGCAAATAACTTTATTTCACGAACCTTTAAGCTTCCCTTATCAGCGCTGGTAAAACGAACTTTGCGGGTTGTTACAGGCTTGGTAAACGTCGTGAAAACCTGGGAATACTTACCATCTTTTTCGGAAGCACCCGGAATTTCTTCCCAATCATTTCCTGCTAAATACTGCAGTTTATAATTCTTAATACGGTCAGGACTTGTATAAACTCCATAGGATGAACCTGTATAAACTACAGCACTTCCAATCTCGTGACTTCTGCCTAAATCAATTTCAATCCATGCTTCTGCCGATGTTGAGTCTGAGACCCATGCAGAAGCATCGGACTTATTGCCATCTGTAACAACTGAAGGAGAACTTTTTGAAGCGCTTGTTTTAACAGGCTTATTTAATGCAAGATTTTTATATACATCTTCAACTATACGCTTACCCTGCCAAATAAAATGATGACCAGATTTTATACCACGGGGATAAGGGCCGCTTGAGGTATTGGCAAATTTAAAAGCCCACATACCATAGCCACCATTCTTCATATTGTTTGAATATATCCCTGCCCATTCTGTAAATAACGAAGGCGAATCCATTGTCTCTTCTTTATCTATCAGGTACGCGTTCATCCACCTGCCGATCTCTGTATAAACGATAGGTAAAGACTGGCCTGCGGGATGATTTTCAGTTATTATTTTACGGATGTTACCGATACGCGTTTCGTAACCAACAGCAGGCGAATTATAAGAATGCGTAGAAAAGATTTCCATTAAATCTTTATTCACTTTTTTACCATGATAGTCTGTGCGGATAGCTTTAGTAACTTCAGCCCACCATTCAGGATTGTTACCGGCAGTTACAGGACCTACGAACTTTGCCTGTAATTTCTTCCCATACTTTTTATTTACATCTTCTACCGCGCACTGGATAGCATCAGAAACTATTTGCATCCCGGTAATCCACTGATCCAGTTTCATGGGGCCGGAGTTCCGGTGATTAGGTTCGTTTTGCATAGCAAACATTGCTACGTCACCTTGTTTGGCAGCATGATAAGCAAGGGCATAATAGCGTTGCCATTGCTTCCATTTATTCTGCCATGTACTGTCGAAATCAGTACTTCCAATTTGTAAAATAACATCTATGCCTAATCGCTTTAATTCGCTTAGTGCATAATTGAACACCATTGCATTAGTAGATGAAGAATCAGGCTTATCGTACAGGGGCGTAAGATCACTCCATTTAATAAACCCGTTATTTTCAGGGCTATTTCTTAATTCATTTTTTCTTCTATCAAATTCTTCAACTGAAGAGATGCTTTTATCAACCTGCACTGCGGCCTGTGGTACAAATGCATTTAAAGTTGCCCAAACCCGCAAGCTATTTACGTTAGAATACTCAAGCCATCCCGAAACGTTACTCCCGGGAAAGTAGTAGCCCTGGTTATACCCGACATACTTTAAACTTTTACCAACTACTTTATTATTTACGGTAATAGAGGCTGATTTTGGTTCAGTTGACGCACTTTGTTTTATAATGTCAGAAGCTATCTTAGGCGGAGCAGGCATGTTTGCAGCTTCGACACCAAAAGCTTCAATTTCCATTATGTTTATTGGTTCGCCGTCATCACAAACAAGTCTTATTTTAAATGTCGTGACAGCCGGGCTATATTTAAATGTTACTGCAGTAAGCCTGTTCTCATGCACCTCGCTTTGCGGGAAGTCGCTCCAGTTAGCATCATCCCAATATTGCATTTTAAAATTTTTTATGCTCCAGAAACCTGCTGCCTGCACCATTTCGTCAGGTTTCTTTTCAGCATCATTAATACCACTGTGAACTCTAAGCTCGTTAATTGTATAATATTTTAAAAGATCAATTTCAAAAATGTGAGGAGCATTGCTTGTTGCAGCTACCCATTTAGATGTTCGTGTTATTTTACCATCTACTGCATTTTTTGCGGGATTAGCAGCATCTTCAGAAGAAGCGGTAACAGGTTTGTTTAATGTTATGTTTTGTTGTTGAGCACTTACATTACAAACAATTAAATAAGTTGCAGAAAGTAAAGTAAAGAAAAAACGAGAGTTTAATTTCATTAGTAATTTTCTATTGCTATGTTAAAGACTGCTTTGGAGCAGGCAGGTAGTTTCATATATTTTGATTTATCTACTGTTAATTAATTCACCTCCAGTTCATCTTTAGCAGGCAGCTTCGTGAATTTTGCATGTGGTTCCCTCTGATACCAGTAAGCTACGGTGATAATATCTGATTTCTGTGGCAGATACCGTCCGCCAGATCTCCAGACTAATTTAATCAGCGCTTGGTTAAATGCATTACCTGTCCGCCGCCTGCTGCTAATTTCATAGTAATTACATCTGCCTTTGTCACTGTTTTAATTTGCTTAGTTAGATTATTGGGATTTTTTTCAGCATCCGGAGCATCAGTATAAAGCTCGGCGCTATAGTTTCCCGGCGGCAAAAAGTTTAAGGAAACGGTTATTGTTCTGGCTTTGCTGTTGCTTATGCTGCCAACATACCAATCGGTTCCTTTACGACGGGCTATAGTAACATATTCTCCTACTGCTGCATCCGGAACTACCGTTTCATCCCATGAAGTTGGTACCTTTTTCAAAAACTCAAAGCCCGGCTGCCCTTCGTAAGCTGATGGATAATCGGCGACCATAGCCAGATAACTCTCCATTACAACGTACATTGCCAGCATGTGGCAACGTGTGCCCAGCATAAGAGGTCGAATAAATTTTGGCTTGAAGTCAGATTCCGGCGCTGCCCTGAAACCGCCTAAATGGTAATCTGCGGCACCTGCAAGCAAACGCGTAAACACTATATTGATATCATGATCGGGACCAACACCTTCTTTTATCCATTTGTTTCGTTCATAGTTCCATGTGCCTTCGCGGGTAAATTCATTGGGATAAGTACGGTGCAATCCGGTAGGTTTATAGGCGCCATGAAACTGAATGTATAGCTTATGTTCAGCAGCCTTTTGTAAAATTTCTTCCTGTATGTTTACCATTTCCTGGTCAGAGCGGTCCAGGTAGTCCACCATCATTCCATTTATACCCCATTTTTCAAATTGTGCAAAGGTTTCTTCCAGGTGAGGATAAATTGCTTCCCAATGTACCCATACATGAGTTCCTACTCCCCTTTGTTTGGCATAATCGCTGATCTGCTTCATATCCAGTCCCGGCTTTTGCCTTCCAGCATTCGCATTAGGCCCCGGAGATCCATAGTTGATACCATCATCGAAATACCATGGAGTTTCACCATATCCGATCACTGCATGGTACTCGATGTTATTACGCTCACAAAAATCAATGTAATACTTATTAAAGTTGAAGTTAATACCCGGTGTAATAGTAGTGTCGGGTATAATATCGCCATTCCACCAGTGAAAAGAGGTTTTACCAGGTCTTATCCAGGAAACATCTTTAATTTGAGTAGGTTCATTCAGGCTGGTCAGAATGTTTGACTCAAGTAGTGCGCCGGCCCTATCGCTTATCATCATTACCCGCCAGGGAGTCCGGTGGGGCAGGGTAGCTTTTACTTTTATTTCCGGTTGCTCCGGCAGAGATGAAAGCTCGCTTTTGAGCATTCCATTATGTTTCACCAGGTACATACCGGCGTAATCCCGCAAATTAGCTTCGGTAATGGCCATATATATTTTTCCCGGAAACTCAAACAACGCAGGCATGTCCATTAGTATATTGCCCTTCACCTGGCTAAGTGGCAATATATGGTACAGACCTTCATGATTGTTGGTATATTCTTTACTACCCCAAAAAAGGGTGTGCACGGTAGGGTTACCTGCAATGTTAAAGGTACTGTGTTCATCAAGCAACGTATATGACGACCAATTTAATTGTTTGGGAAATTCGTAACGAAAAGCCAGCCCATCATTAAAAGCCCTTACTATTATGTTGATTTGCCGTTTTTGCCCGGTGCGTTCAGTTAGGGGGATAAGAACTTGGCTGTATTTATTCTTTATCGTTTTTGCTTTACCTACGACGAGGTCGTACGTTTCATCAACTTTGCTA
>MWYU01000448.1 GCA_002050375.1 Chitinophagales bacterium 62-2 | reverse complement strand
TTTTCACGCTGTCCATAATTGTAAGAATACGTTTAACTTCAGATAGGCCGGTGTTATAAATTTCTTCGGCTGATTTATTAGTGGTAGTCCAGTAGCGGATGTAGTATCTATACAGAGAGTCTCCGTTGGGCAGCACATTTATTCCGCTTGCTGTTCTTGATTTTGGCAAATACTCATTCTTTAAAAAGTCGCCCAGCTTTTTGTATGAAGGAACTAATTGTTGGTTTATTAATTGTGCAAAGGCAGCTGTCAACCTTTTTTTATCTCCATCATTTATTCCGCTTGAAAATTTTTGAACAGGCCCATAATACAGACTTTTTGTTGCATCAGTTGTTTGCATAGCTTCCATTTGGGGAATCATTTTTTCTACCAATGCTTTAGGCAGAACATAATTAGCGGCTATACCTTTTCTAAAATAAGCTATCGAACTATCGGTCCAAATTGAAAACCGGCTTGCCCGACTTAACCAATCATCGTAATCTTTAACTGTTTTAAAAGGTTGGTTACCTGTACCACTTCCTAACTGACCCATGCTTAAAGGCAAACCCCAGAATTGTTGAAACGGTATATAGTTTTCATGGAAATTCAAACCTTCAATGCTTATTTCCATTTCACGCTTAAAAATATCATAGCTTATCTTGTCATTTTCATTTAGTGTTTCCCTATCGTACTTGGTAGCATAAATTCGGTATCGGTTAAAAAATTCTTTTAAAGTATCGCGGTAGCTATCTGTAAAATCTAATGGAAGTAAATTATTGTAACGGGGATCGCCATTAGCTGTTGCTTCCAGCGGAAAAAGCCTGAGCCTGTCTTCGTAATACCTATCGAAAAGCGCATTCAGTTCTTTATTGTCTTCTTTCGTTTGATTATTGTTACTAAGCTTGCAACTAGCTAATACGATGGTAACAATACCAATAAGTAAATACTTCATTTTAATTTTTGTTGAAAGATAAAACTATGAAAATGCCAGGCGAGTTTTTAAAAAATGAATTTAACACTTCCGAAAGTTTTCGTAAATGAAAAACTTTCTTACATTTGATCTACTAAAACTTTCGTATAACTTTAAAAATTTTACATTATGAATAATTGGATAAAGACTCCCGCGCTGGCAATTGCTGCTGCTGTTATAGGTTTTTCAGCATCTGCACAAAGTACAAAAGACAAAAAGACAAGCAATAGTTCTGACAAAACAGAGGAAATTATCATTCGTAAAAAAGGTGATAAAGGCGATAGAATGACTATTGTTGTTGATGGCGATAAAGTAACCATTAATGGTAAGCCAGTTGATGAATTCAGGAATGATAATTTAACCGTTTTAAGAAGAAACAGTACTTCTGACATGGAAAGGGCGAGGGAAAGAGCTTTTAATATTCCACAAGGGAACTTTCGACTGTTCGAAAACCGGGGAGAATTTACTCCTGCTACAGGCAATAAAGCTAAGCTGGGCGTTATAACAGGTAAAGCAGATGACGGCGCTAAAATAACTAACGTTACTAAAGAGAGTGCAGCCGAAAAAGCAGGCCTGCAAAAAGATGATGTAATTACTAAAGTAGGCAGCAAAAAAATTGAAGGCCCTGATGACTTAGTCAAGGCCATTAGTGATTACAAACCTAATGATAAAGTGGATATTACTTATAAACGCAACGGCAAAGAAAACAAAGCTGTAGCAACTCTAAACGAAAATAAACCCGGGGCTTTCTCTTACAATTTCAATAATCCCGATTTCAATATTAATATTCCGAAATCGCCAATGGCTCCTGAAGGCTTCAACTTCACCTATAACCGTAAACCAAAAGTTGGTCTGCAAATTCAGGATGTTGAAGAAGGAAAAGGTGTAACTGTTAAAGATGTAGATGAGGACTCTCCAGCATCTAAAGCAGGTATGAAAGAAGGAGATGTTATAACACAGGTAAACGGAAAAGAAATTGCCGGCGTAGATGAAGTTCGCAACGAGATTAAAGACATAAAAGAAGGTGACGCAGTAAAGCTTACCTATAAAAGAGGTAATAAAACGCAAACTGCTGAATTAAAAATTCCAAAGAGACTAAGAACCGCTAATCTTTAATTAGTTTTTCACTAAGCTTAAAAAAGCCGTTACATTTTGTGGCGGCTTTTTTTATGTATACCTGCCACGCCTTCCGTTACCCTTTATTTTCCTGTCTTATAACAAAGCGGAATGCATCACAACTTAATGTATTATCGCTTTTTCATTTCCGCTAATGCTTACCGAATCCTGTCATGAGGAGGTATTAACCATTTCTAAGTCTCCGCTACTCTTATCAAACCTGCTTTTATAAAATACTTTTAACCTTTAAAGTTGCCGCAACAGGTATGCCATTTCGCATTACAATCAGTTTTAAATTTGCTCCTACGTTTTGCAATAAATTTTTATAAAATTGAATATTCCGTCCCACGTTATTATTTACCGCAAAAAGTACATCTCCTGGTTCTAACCCTGCTTTATCGGCAGGAGAATCTTTAATTACATCTTCAATTCTAATTTGGCCATCTACGGTATAAATACCCAAGCCGGTGTACGAATAATCAAAGGCATCCAAAAAATGACTATTGGGATACATGTGTATTTCGTTTACAGAATAATTTACTATCAAATTAAAGCGGCGAAGCAGATCGTTGCCAATCAGTCCGCCTAAATAAGGGTAGGACGTGATTTTGTATTCATCGTCAAAAATATAAGCAGGAACTTTACGAAATCGGTAAGGGCCTACCCTAACCTCGCTTACGGTACTTAATTTCATTGACTTTTTTCCGCCCAGCCCCTCCACCTGCGTTTTAGTAATCTTTTTATTTTTCTTTAAAATACTGCTGTCACGCTCGTAATCTTCGCTCATTAAAAAACATAAACCTGCACCGGTATCAAAATAAAATTTGCCTGCCCTGGCAGATCCATCTCTAATTTTTGCTTCAACTACAGGGATGCCGTTTATTGTTGGCCTTAAAAGGTGGCCCCCTTTAGGGTATTTTATTTGTCCCGGAAGCCATACTTCAATAGTATGGTTATCGTAATTAATTTTTACAATATAACGTTGAAGAAAACTAAAGCCAATGATACCATCAATCTTTACTCCATACACGCTGGTAAGAATTTCATAATCATTTATATGAAAATTAAGATGATCTACCGCGAGGCCGGGTAAATTAAGCGTTCTGTTGTTTACAAAATTTACTTTTCTTATTCCCCCAATGCCTTTAACCGTTCTGTCTGACGCTGTTAAAGGCAAACTATAGTAATTAACTGTTGAGGAATCTAACGAGATACCTCCGCTGCCTGTATCTAAAACAAAATTTAATGTATCAGAAATGTTATCTAACCGAGCCTCTATTATTATAATTCCACCTGTAAGGACCGTAAAGGGAAACCGGGTAATAAACTTAGCAGGGGGTAGAACAAATTGTTCCTGGGCGGTGACTGCAGACGTATAAAAAGTAAAAGATAAAATGATAAGAATAAGGGTAACCGCGCTACGGTTTAGGTTACTATGATGCTTGCTTTGTATCACTCTTAGTTCGTCTATTAAATTAAACAGACCTGTTAAATTACATCATTTCTTATTTGTGATAAATTGATTGAATAATTAATTATCACGAAACTTAAAGTCCCTATAGTAATAGCTTCAACATTTCCTATAAAAGAGATTTTCTGCTACCTGCGTTTCTAAAGAAGCAGTAGTTCGTTGTATTCATTCTGTACCAACATAGAGAATGATAATAAAAGGAGCAACTGAAAACACCTTATCGGAGCGCTAAATAAGTCGCTGTTCCAAAATAAACTTTAGGTTATTATTTATATTGCATTTCTAACAGCGCTATTCCTAAAGGTTGAAATTTATTCTTCACCAATAGGGAATGGCTTTTAATGTTTAATCACGTTCTGACATTGCTTCTTTACGTTGTTGCTGTGCCTCAGCATCTTCTTTAGCCGCCTCGACATTCTCATCACTCAATGCCTCGTCAAGATCAAAAGGTTTTTGAGGTTCTGTCTCGCCGGGTTTTTTAGTCTCATTATTAGATTTTTCTGACACGGTGTTATTTATGTTTCTTTCAATACTCATATAAACTTTTTAATTCCTCTTAAAAAATAAGACCAGCCCTGAGATAAGAATATTTTTCAACAAAAGGAACAACACCATAGAACAGGCAGAAGCAAGGAATGTAAAAAAAGGGATGGCTTAAATGTTGTGATTTACTTTGAAACTATTACTATGAACAAACGCACACTTGCTATAGCAAAAGAGATAAAGGATAAAACAGTGGTAATAACCGGTGCATCGAGCGGAGCGGGCCGTGCTGCCGCACTTGAATTTGCAAGGCATGGAGCTAAACTGGTACTCGCCGCACGACGTGAAGATGCGCTTGCAGAATTAGTACATGAGTGCAGAGAAGCGGGAGCAGTAGCCATTGCTGTACCTACTGATGTTACAGACGATGAAGCCATGAAACAACTTGCCGTGACAGCAGTTAATTTTAATGGCCGGATAGATGTTTGGATAAATAATGCAGGCGTGTTAGCTGCAGGAGAATTTACCGAAACGCCTGTAGAAGTTCACGACAGGGTAATACAGGTAAATTTAATGGGATATTTGCACGGCGCCCATGCGGTTTTACCTTATTTTAAGCGGCAGAGCTACGGGATACTTATAAACAATATTTCAGTGGGAGGATGGCTTCCGGTACCGTATGGAGTGGGCTATAGTGCAAGCAAGTTTGGCCTTCGCGGTATGTCTGAAGCCTTACGTGGAGAATTGATTGAGTATCCTAACATTTTTTTATGCGATCTTTTCCCCGCTTTCCTGGATACCCCGGGAATACAACATGCCGCTAATTATACAGGTCGGATATTAAAGCCTGCACCACCCGTCTATAATCCACAGCGCCTTGCCCGAAAAATGGTGTCGTTGGTAAAATATCCGAAGAAAGCAGCAACAGTTGACAGCACCGCGGCTTTTCTAAAACTGGCTCATGCCCTCTTCCCCGCCCTTACCCGCAGCATTGCCCAAAAGGTTATTAAAGCATACCTAAAAAATGCTGACCCCATACCTTCAACTGATGGTAATTTGTTTGAGCCTGCTAAATTCGGAACAAGCATACACGGTGGATGGAATACAACAGCGGACTATGAGCAACGTAAAAAAGCTATTATAAAATCTGTTGCTATTACCGGTGTAGCTCTTGGATTGTTATTGTTTGGGGGACAAAAAATGGTTAAAAAGTCTAAAGCAAAAATAAACAACAGAGCCTAAAATATTACGCAACAAATTTTTTAAAGCATGAGGTGAAAGCATAGAAGATACTTAAAATGATATCGTAAAAATTAATTCAGTCTTTTAACAATTAATCTTGCATTCATCCCGTAAATTACAGTGTCATCGTATAGCTTTAAATGAGATGTAAGAGATGCATTTTTTTAACTCTTTAAAAATAATGTAAATGAATTTAGGAGAAGTTTTATCAATTTTGTTTGGTTTAAAGAAACCGGTTTTAATACCAATTCCTAAAAATAATGATCAGCAAAAAAGATAAAGAGTAACTTTTAGTTGGTTTGAAAATAAAGGAAAACAAAAACAACAATGCCTTGCAGTCGCAAGGCATTGTTGTTTTAAGTAGTAGTTAAGTTTAGTACGGTAATTAAGCACCCTACCTTGCAAGTGTAAAATAAAAAAGCACCTGCAACAATTACTGTTATAAGTGCTTTTAGTTTTTCATGTTAGTTAAGCGCTCTGCCTAAAGTATTAGTTTGAAACTCTTTGCCCGTACTAAACCATAGTTCGCTTTAATAATTAACCCTTGTCACCACAACATCTTCAACTGTCGTAAGTACATTACTAAATTGCAGAGCCTGCGTTTTTTTATCTTTTTTTGACGTAAGGCTAAGAGTTATTTTTCTGCTAATTGCATCAAATGTCTCAAAACGAAATCTTTTAGAGAACTTCTGATCGTTGAATTTATCTGAATACAATATACTACCATCTTCATCTTTAAGGCTAACATAAACATCATCTCCTTTAATGTTGTCTATGTCAATTTGAAATATGGGCTGAAGATCTACCCTTCCTAAATAAGTTACCTTAACAGGAATTACTGTTTCTGTACTTTCTTTTACGGATTGTGCCGTAGAAGGAACAGCACCTGCAATTAGCATAAACCCTAAAACTGACCCTGTGATAATTCTTTTCAAGAAGAAATTCACATTGCTTAATACTTGATTTTTCATGTCGATTTGTTTTTAATTATGAAAAAAATTTTAGCGCAGCAATCGACGGGCAGCAATGTGTGCGGAAGCAATGTGTGCGGAAGCAAATCAGAAGAAACGGTAGCAGTTGTTATTCTAAGCTTTAATGCTTATTTAATAATTAATCTGAAACAAAAGTAGAAGGTTCTGAAACGCATAGCAAAACAACATCTTGCCATTTATAGCATGGTAAAAAACATCTGAGTTTGTTGAAACTCTTTACTACTAAGTGTTTCAGAAGAAATTATTATTTATGATCAACCCTGTTTTATAGCAAATACTTACC
>MWYU01000487.1 GCA_002050375.1 Chitinophagales bacterium 62-2 | reverse complement strand
AAGCTAATTGTCTTTTTTACCTTGCGGAATTAAGATAATTGCTTTTAAAGGGAAACAACCATATTTTTAAACAGCTTTTCATCTTTATGAAACCAAAACTAATCGCTACGGCAGTAATCTTGTTGTTCATTGGTTTGATTAGTTGTAATAAAGAAGGTAATGCAATTAGTAACTCAGAGCGTCGTTGTTACCCTATTATATTCTTGTCTATAAAACTTCATACGGTAAATAATTATCCTGCCGGTTCCAAGATAGAAATTGATATGTATTCAAATAATATAATTGATACAGCCACATTTAAGGGAGGCTTAATTTTCAAGGAGGTTTTACCTTCTGCAGATACTACTTTGCACCGAGCTGGCTCGCCTAATTTGAAAACCTATTGCGCTTGGAAAGTCATAGGCCCTAATAATGATAGTTTATCGGGTGGCAAAACGCCTGTTAAACTTTTACCTGTAACAGACACGTCTTTTGAAATTAATTACTAAAACCTACAACAGAGCAAGAAAGAAAAACAGCTTTACACCCACTTGAAGCCATTATAAATTCACTGCTATCAAATGTGAAGGGGTATTAGCTACGCTACGTTAAGTGCAATACCGACAATGCTCTACTTCTACTCCCCTGATAGATAATAACTCTTCCACATCTCGATAACTAAGGCTAAATCTTAATTTAAAATATACTGCCTGTAGAATATTTTCTTTAGGGAAGCAATGATCTTTGAACATCTTATAAAGTTAGTGCTTAGGCTAATTGATCAAGCAGGTGCGACAGAACCACGAATGTTATAGTATTAACTATCGGGATACCCTTACCTCAAAAGTTTCCTCTAAACAATGGAATGGATCTTTTACACTATATACAGACTTACTACCTGAAGGATTAATATGAATGCTTCTGCTTGTTTGCTTACCGGAACTCCATATATATTCTCCTGCAAAAGATGCTGTTAATGTAACGGTCTCTCCTTTTTTCGCTTTGATAACTGTTTTCCTGTTTATGTTTTCCATCATCGTGAAGCGATCACGAATGACGCCATCTTCACAAATCCATTTAAAATCCAATCGGTTTCCTTTTACTTCAATCATTGAGGCTCCACCTTTTTCTGCGTTTGAATAAGTCATAGCATTATGAGGATAGGTGGACTGCGTTTCACTTAGTTTTCCTGCAGACCCCGTTACTACATAAACAAAGCCCTGGTTGTTCTGCTTGATGTAAGGACAGGAGTTTTTTGAACCATTATATATACCTGTTGAATTACTTAGGTTATGTTTAGTCGAATCAAACGTAGCTTCAAGTCCGTAGTGTCCCTGCATAAGTTTTGACCGCTCATAAAGGTGGCTATGCCCACAAAGAATAAGATCAACACCATAGCGCTCAAGTATGCGTATAAAGTTCTCTCTTATTTTAACCAGCTCAAGTTGATTGTCTGAATTATGAGAGCCCATAGAATATGGTGGATGATGCCAGTAAGCCACAATCCATCCTTTATTTTTATTAGCTTCTAAATCTTTTTTTACCCATTGTACTTGCGCACTTAATGTATCGTATAATCTATACACACCTTCTTCTTTTCCATAAGAATCTAAAGACAGGAAATGAATGTTTCCAATATCAAAAGAGTAGTAAGCCGTATTGTTTGAAGGAACACCTCCAGCTTCTCCATTTACAGGCATAGAAAATATCTGGTGATAGGCAACATCATAATTTCTTTGAGGAACAGCATTGGCAGGAAAATCAACATTACCGTAATCATGATTGCCGGGAGCTGGAAACAGCGGATACTTTTTCAATAGATCATTTTTATAAATATTAAAAAAGCCCACCTGAAATTGCGCATCTGTTCCATTTTCATAAGCATTATCGCCAAGCAATATCCAGGCATTCATATAATTATTGCCTAAATACTTTATAAACTCATTCTTTACATTTCGTTGAAGAACTGTGTTTGCTCCACAATCACCAAACACTCCTATTCTGTAAAAACCTTCTTCTCCTTGTTTTGGAAGTGTTTGAAAATAATTCTCCTTGTCGCCTTGTAATGTATCGAAGAGTGAGCCTATTGAATAATAGTATTTATTATTAGGCTTTAAATTACTAAGCTTAACCTTATGCTCTGTTACTAATGTTGAATCATCTGAAAACATGTCTAATCTTCCAACCTCCGTCCCATAGCGAACCCTACTTCTGGATAAGCTCTCCGTTCTCCAACGAATAACAATGCTATTACTTGTTGCAACCTGCAAATACGGCCCCCTAAATAAAACAGGTTTTGGTAAGGTATTCGCATATCGAGGTGCAAATGGAGCGGGAGCGACTTGAGGTTGTTGGGCACAAACAATAAGAGGGCATGCAAATACACAAAGTATAAGAACTACGGTTCTATTGATTTTTATTTTGTCAAGCATGATAAGGAACGTTCGAAATATATTCTTAATCTAAAACTCAAACCATATTGCACCTAAAACAGGCGTATAATTAAGCTGCATATTTTTCTGGCTTTGCGGCCCCATTTTTTCAGCCGCCTGGAACTTTGTGCCAATAGGCGGAATAGCATGCATGATACCCAGGTTACCAGCAGGGAAAGGAGGATGGTTATTATCGTTCGTTGCACCCTTCGGCTTCTCCGGCTTTAACATCTGAAAGAACATATTCTCATTCTCACAATAAATAGTAAAGGGCTTTTCTTTAGTCTCAACAACTACCCAGTTAACGTTAGCATGGTATCCTTTGAACTCCGGGTAAAGCCAGCTTTCACCAGTAACTGTGTTATTATAGTCTTTATGCCACACTCCTAATTGTAAGCCCTGCATCCTGTTCTTCCATACACGATAAGGCCCACGTCCAAGCCATCTCATACCTGTAATTTTTTCTTCAGGATAATTCATACTTAAACCAATAAAATCAACGTCGCCTTTTTGCTGAAAAACATATTCAAGCTTTGCAGGTTTGCCTGGCGAAAAAATCCATTTGAGAGATAGAGAGCCTTCCCCACCATAAGAAACTTCAACTACATAGTTACTATCATTTGCATAATGTGTAAGACCTTTTAATGGAAGTTGTGAAGCTGCCATAACGGGACCACCTGATAAAGAAATAGTTGAATTATTACTGATCACTTTATCAAGAAAGCCGGTGCTCTTTGTAAAATAGCAACTAACATTTCCATTATTAATTATTAACTGTTCTCCCTCGTCTTTCGCGTTAATGGCACCAGCATTCCCTTTTTTAACCAATGCCTTCTTTGTTACTTGAGCTGCAGAAGAAATGTTCCAGCTCCATGTAAAGATCTCCTGTTTGTTTTGATCATAAGCAGTAAGATACAAGGCATCACTACTTTTCCAATTAGCTGGAAGCTTCATCTTTAGATAACCTTTTTCACCTGCTGCCAATGAGATGGGAGCACAATTTCCTGTAGCGTTAGTATTGAATTGAGATGTTGGTTGAGCAGGCAAAGGGAAGGAAACAAGTTTCCACTTAAAAGAGCATTGGTTGAGGTTAGTATATAAATAACGGTTCTCAACATTGATCTTACCATCAAAATTTGCAGGAACGTTTTTCATGGTGATTTGAACAGGACTCCATATTTCTTTAATAGCATAATAGCTCGCCTCCTTCTCACGATGCGGACCTAAAATTCCATCAGCACCATGATTGCCATCAGTATCAATCGATCCTCCCTTATCTGTTCTCACCATTCCTTCATCTGCAAGATCCCACAAGAAACCGCCGGCAGCATAAGGATGCTTAATCATGAGTTCCCAAAAATCTTGTAACCCTGCTCCATGGCCACCATCATAAAGCCCATGCATAAATTCTGTGGGAAAGAAAACTTCATTACCGTATAAAGTGGAGTTAACAACATAGTTATAATCGGGATAGTGCTTGGTATCCGTTCCATTAAACCTTTCCTGCGGGTGATAGACCAACCTGTTTTGAGGATCGTACAATTTAAAATCATTGTCTAACGCCTCGTTCCAGCCGCGTTCATTTCCGTTGGCCCACATAACAATTGATGGATGATTTACGTCTCTCTCAACCAGCTCTTTTACCAGCTTTCTTCCTACAATTGTATCATATGCGGCCTGCCAACCTGTAAGTTCATCCAACACAAATAAACCAAGTGAATCACATACATCTAGAAAGTGTTGATCAGGTGGATAGTGAGACATACGAACAGCATTCATGTTCATTTCCTTCATCAGCTTCACATCCATAATGCTTATTTCCCTGCTTAAAGTGCGTCCCGTTTCAGGCCATGCACTATGTCTGTCAACACCTTTAAAGATAACTTTCACATCGTTTACATAAAAGCCATCTCCAGGTCTTAGCTCTGCTGTGCGAAAGCCAAAACGTTGTTTGATTGTGTGAAGAACTTTCCCATTTCTTTTTAAAGAAAGAACTACCTGGTATAAATGTGGCCTTTCAGGGTTCCATGTTTTGATTTGTTGAAACTGGTTTTGAATAGTAACTGCTGTAAGGGATGCATCAGTTGTAAAAGGCTTGCCTACATTTGTTCCATTTATCTCCTTGATTTGTACTTCGAGCTTATCTCCTTTTTTACCGTTGCCTATTGATACAATTAGTTTAAAAGCACCATTTGCTTTAGCATCAATTGCTACTTTCGAGATAAACGTTTCCGGAACAATCTCGAGGTAAACCGGCCTAAAAATTCCCGCTAAAGCCCAAAAGTCACCTTCACGTTCGGCCCTGTTTACTGACTTGTTGGAAGACTGCTTGCTTACTGTTACTTCAAGCCTGTTGCTGTCAGTATAGTTTATTAAATTAGTAATATCATAGCGGAATTGGTAAAAGCCTCCCTGGTGAACAGGTCCTGCAAATTGCCCATTGATCTTTACTTCAGCATCGGTCATTACGCCTTCAAACACTATAAATACTCTTTTATTTTTCCATTGACGTGAGGCTGTAAATGCATACTTATAAATTCCCTGTTCATTACTACGTCCTTCTTTAGGGATATTATAACCATTACCATAAGTATAGCCTCCGAACCCTTGCAGTTCCCAATTAGATGGAACCGCAATCTTTGTCCACTTGCCGCTGTTTTGGCCTTTCGTACAAAAGAAATCCCATTGAACTGTATGATCTTTATCAGTACCTGAAAGATTATAAAAGATTGTTTGTTGAGCTATTGCAGAAAGGCTGCTAACAGTAATTAAAACTGCTACCGGAAGTGCTCTTAATAAACATCCCAAACTTTTCAGACTATAAGCAAATATTCTTTTCTTCATGTTGGTTCAATTCCTTAACTCTTTTGAATAGTATTCTGATAAATAGTGCTTCCAGTAGTATCAATGAATTTAAAAGTCAATTGGTTATTTTGAATAATGCATAAAGTAAATGACGGAACATTTGAAGAGAACAAAGTATAATCAGCTTTGGGAGCTGATGGTACCGACTTTGCGCCGCTTCCTGAAATGATATGGCCAACTCTACTCTGCTTAAGTAAGTTATATTCAATATCATGAACATGCCCTGCGATGTAAGCCTGAACCTTATACTTTTCAAATAAAGGTTCCATTACGCGAACTAATGTTGAAGTGTCGGGCCTTTTAGCATTGGCATAATAAAGCGGGTGATGTCCTACAACAATTTTCCATTCTTCCTTCGAAGAAGCCAATACGCTATCAATCCATCGGGTTTGTTTTGCAGTATCCTGGGCAGCAATTACCTTCTTGTAAATAGGATCAGCATAATAAGCTGGAATATAAGGATCAGTGTCAATTATTATAAATCTTACTTTTTGTTTACCTGATAGTGTTTTATTAAAAGTATAATAACGACCAGGCATATTCCAATTGCCATTTACTGAATGATAATCAAGCTGTGCTTCTACATTACCTCGGTAGTCGTGATTGCCTAATGCAACATACCATGGATATTTTTTTGTTAGCTCCTTATATACGTTTTCATACGACAGTTTCCAATGTTCGTCATTAATACTACTAACACCATCCTCATAAAAATTATCACCAACAGTAAGGATAAGCGAAAGCTTGTTCTTTTTACTTTGCCGGATCATTTCATTTGCAACAGGCAATTGATTTCCTTGTCCTTTTACACCCCAATCACCCAAAACAAAAAATGTAAAAGGTTTATCGTTCTTACTATTGGTGATAGTGCTTTTTCGGGACTGGCAATAACACAACGATAAGACTATTAGAAAAAGAGAGAGCTTGCTAATTATAGACTCAAGGTATTTCAAAATGATCTTAATTTAATTTTCCTAATCGTTTTATTATCAAGTTTATAGATCGAACTTAACTTTGATATCAGTATTGATTTTTATTAAGCCTATTCCAAAGTCCATTCAACTTCATCGTTTAAGTTCTCACCCTTATTGTTTGCTGTAAGCCTGATAACATTTTTCCCTTTCTGTAATTGAACATTCTCAAAAATAAAGTGAACAGATGTTGTTCCTTGCCTAGCATTTCCTATCAGCTTACCGTTTACATATAACTGTGGTTTGCCTCTATTAGAATATGTTACGATGTTAGCGTTAGCATTCTTTCTTT
>MWYU01000379.1 GCA_002050375.1 Chitinophagales bacterium 62-2 | reverse complement strand
CAGATGAATATGACTGGAGCTTTGCGGATGAAGTGATGAATGAGCTGAAACGACTGAAGATTACACCTATTTTAGACCTAATGCATTTTGGTGTGCCAGATTGGATAGGCAATTTCCAAAATCCGGAATTGCCTGTTCATTTTGAAAAGTATGCAGCAGCTGTTGCGCAGCGATATCCATGGGTTCGCTATTATACACCTATCAATGAAATCTATGTAACGGCGAGGGGAAGTGCGAAAGACGGGATTTGGAATGAGCAACTTAAAACTGATAAAGCATTTGTAACGGCTATAAAAAACATTGTAGCGGCTAGCATTTTGGGGAATCACCAGATAGCAAAGCATCGTCCTGATTGTGTAATTGTGCAAAGCGAAAGTGCTGAATATTTACATGATGCCTGCGCATCCAAATCGCAGCAAATAATTATTGATAATAAAGTACGGTTTTTGGCACTGGATCTTTTATATGCACATGCCCCGGATGCGGATGTGTGTATGTATATGATGGATAATGGCTTAACCCGGAAAGAATATGAATGGTTTATGAAAGGTGAGCCACCGGGCTATCAGGTGATGGGCAATGATTATTATGGCAGGAATGAAAAGATAAAATTGCCTAACGGTGAAATCATAATTGCTTCCGATGTTTTCGGTTGGTATCAAATCACTAAAAAATACTATCAGCGCTATAAAAAACCGGTTATGCATACAGAAACAAATGTTTTTGATCCTGAAAATGCGCCGGTGTGGTTATGGAAGCAATGGATGAACATCTTACAAATGAGAGAAGATGGCGTGCCGGTTCTTGGGTTTAACTGGTATAGCCTGATTGACCAGATAGACTGGGACATAGGATTAGCGGAAAAAAAAGGAACGGTAAACGCCTGTGGATTATATGATTTAGACAGGAAGCCCAGACCCGTGGCGGATGCATATAAAATGCTATTAAAAGAATACGGTCAGATAACGATTGTGCCACATGGTGAAATGCTTGAAATTACAGATCGGCCTGCAAGTCTGAAAGTAGAGATTTGATACAAATTAATCTATTCGTTTGGTAAGGATATCAAACATCAGAAATTCTATAGGCTTATGACAGATAAAAACAGCGTATTACAATGGGGAAGTAATGGTAAGACCATAGTCTTCTTACATTACTTCGGTGGTTCAGCCCAAAGTTGGAAGTGGGTGGGAGAAAAGTTAAAGGATAGTTTCCGCTGTATAAGCATTACCCTTCCCGGCTTTGGAGGCACACCTTCCCTTCAAGCCCCATCCATCCAGTGTTATGCAAAGTATGTGCAGGATCAATTGAGCCTATTAGCGGTTAATAACTATATTTTGATAGGTCATTCCATGGGAGGCAAAATTTCTATGCAATTAGCAGCTAATGAAGCAGATGGATCTGTTAAACAATTAATCCTTATTGCTCCTTCTCCGCCTTCCACAGAAACCATATCAACAAAAGAAAAAGAAAGAATGCTAAAGATGCCAGACCGCAGGGAGGCAGAAAAAACAATTGATAAAATAACAAAGAAGCCTTTAAAAGACGACCAATATACACTAGCTGTTCAAAACCAACTTGATGTTGACAATACAACCAGGCAGTGGTGGGTCTTAGAAGGGGTAGAGCATTCTATAGTCAACATTGTAAAATCGCTTCATCTTCCCATTACCGTGCTTGCTTCCGAAGATGATTCTGCTATAGCTGCGGATGTGATCAAAAAGAAGGTTATAAGTGTTTTTGTTCAGTCAAAATTAATAACCACTCGCCACGCTGGTCATTTACTCCCTATGGAAGAACCCGGCTGGGTTGCAGAGAGAATTAGAAGTATTGTAAGCCATCCATCTACAAATATGGCATCTGGTACTATCAAAATATGATTTTGAGAATATGAAAGCTGACTGTATAATGGCTGCTGAAAATCAATGATTGGTGATTAAAAAAAATAATTTATATGCGGTTTAAAGATAAGGTTTGTATTGTAACCGGCGGAAGCTCCGGCATTGGTAAAGCTACCTCCCTGCAGTTTGCTCGTGAA
This sequence comes from Chitinophagales bacterium 62-2, assembly GCA_002050375.1. GTDB lineage: Bacteria > Bacteroidota > Bacteroidia > Chitinophagales > Chitinophagaceae > Segetibacter. The sequence continues at coordinate 4,512 of MWYU01000379.1, read as the reverse complement.
GGCGCCAAAGTTGCGGTCTTAAGCCGGACAGAACAAGAAGGAAATGAAACGGTAGAAGAGATAACAAAAGTAGGCGGCATTGCGCTGTTTATTAAAACCGATGTTGCCGTTCAGGCTGATATTGACGCTGCGTGTAAAAAAGTAATGGATGAATGGCAGCGCATAGACATAGTGGTAAATAATGCCGCCATGATGACCTTTAAACCAATTAAGGAAATTACAGTTGATGATTGGGACAACGTAATGGCGGTAAATTTAAGAGCTGTTTTTCTTTTAACGCAGTGCAGTTTACGGTACATAAAAAAAGGAGCTATTGTAAATGTAAGCTCGGTGCATGCGCATGAAACTACCCCCGGAGTTGTACCTTATGCCACCAGCAAAGGCGCCCTTGAGGCTTTTACCCGCGGCATTAGCATGGAATATGAAAGCAGCCAGGTTAGAATTAATTGTGTAGCACCCGGGGCAGTAGACACTCCAATGTTATGGGAAAATCCTCGTGTAAAAAGCGGAGAGGAAAAAGTGGAAGGTGAAATTGGCCAACCCGAAGATATAGCAGCCGCTATTCTATTTTTAGCATCAGACGAGGCCAGGTTTATAAATGGAACCACTTTGATAGTAGATGGCGGTAGGCTGAATATATTATAAACTTTATTCCTCTTATACTTTTTGGCGCATGAAGAAGAGGTTAAGATGCCTGATAGGAATGGTGAAAATTTATCATCCTAATTTATCATCAAATCGATTACAATCTAAAAAACCCAGAAATGAATACAAATGACCCGGTTTATCAAATGACACTTCAATCAACTTCTTTAGAGAATGCAGATGAGAGGCGCAAACCGATCATAGAAGAAGTAATTAAGAAGAACGGACGAATGCCGAATATGTACGCTAATATGATCAATTCGCCGGGATTGCTCGAAACCTACCTGCATGGCTATGATGTTTTCAGAAAAGAAAGTGGCTTTACACCAGTAGAACAGGAGGTAATTTTTCTAATCCTTAGTTATGAAAATGCATGCGACTACTGCATGGCTGCACACAGTATGATAGCGGACAACATGTCTAAAGTGCCGGTTAAAGTTACTGATGCCATACGGACAGGAGAACCAATTGAAGATAAGAAGCTGCAAGCCCTTTCTGGTGCATAATGGAATTGAATTTGGTATGCTGCAGGCCATTGGCGAAGGCATGAATTTGCTGGTAAAATATGGCGAAGAACTGGATCTGAAAGCCTTGTTAAGCTGCTGGGAAAACGGTTCCGTGATTCGCTCCTGGCTGGTGCAATTAATGAGAGAGCAACTGGATCAAAAAGATTTATCGGCAGTGCCTTCTTTCATAGAAGATACCGGAGAGGTAAACTGGCTGGTAACCGATGCTATGAAGATGGAAGTTTCCATTCCTGTCATTGACCAATCGGTAATGCAATTGAAAGCCAGCAGAGACAATGAAAACAGTTGGGCCAAAGCGATAGCTATGATGCGGCATGGCTTTGGCGGACATCCGTTTGGAGAAGACGATCATATAAAAAAAGAAAGAGCAGAAGGGCAAATAGAAGGTTTTTACATCAATGACAAAAATTAAAGCTTCTTTCCGGGATTTTAACATCTGTATTTACATCAATAAAAACCAACTAAGATGACTTCCTCCTCCATTGGATTTTTCCTGTTGTCCCTACTGATACCTTTTGTGTCCGTCAATGCACAGTTAAACAATCCACGCTACATTCCTTACAAATGGAAAACCGATACAGCAAAGAAAACTGTTTTGCTTTCTGAATTCACAGTGGCTGTGCCAAAAGGTGCTTTTGCCGTTTTGAATCTTCCAAAATTTATAAAATCAAGTGAAGGGCTGCAGGTATATTTCAAACACGAACCGGTCATAAGTATTTCCATAAAAGGCCAGGCAAAGGCTTATCCTCTTAGCATACTTACGGTGCATGAAATTGCTAATGATACGCTGAATGGGCATCCGGTACTCGTTACTTATTGCCCGCTTTGCAATGCCAGTGTGGTATATGACCGGCGCATGCACCGCAACGGAAAAGACCATCTGCTGCATTTTGGTGTTTCAGGCATGTTGCGCAACAGCGATATGGTTATGTTTGATACCCAGACGGAAACCTGGTGGCAGCAATTAATGGGAGCTGCACTCGTTGGCGAATTATCCGGGGCGGAGCTTACCGTTATTCCTTCGCTGCTGATATCTATGGAAGAATTTATAAAGCGCTTTCCGGATGGACAGATCCTTTCACCAAAAACAGGAATGACAGGAGCAGAAAGAAATTATGGGCAGAACCCTTACGCCGGTTACGACAATAAGCATAACGCTCCTTATGATGACTTTTTTGATAAAAATAAAATAGATAAAAGGTTGCCGCCAATGGAAAGAGTGGTGGATGTGGAAAGCGGTGGAAAACGAAAGATTTATCCTTTCTCTGTTATTGCGCAAAAAGGCATCATTAATGATTCTTTCAATGCCAAAAATATAGTCATCTTTTATAAAGCAGGTACTGTATCTGTGCTGGATAAAAAAGATATCCGTAATTCGAGAGATATAGGATCCGCTACTATGTTTCATGCAGTGCTTAATGGGCAAAAGCTCACCTTCAGAAAGCATGAAGATGGTTTCAGGGATCTGCAGACCAATTCTACCTGGGATATTACCGGAAGAAGTATTGCCGGTCCTTTACAGGGAAAGCAATTACGCATAGAGCCGCACAGCAACCATCTGGCTTTTGCGTGGCTTGCCTTTTATCCGCATTCAGAAATTTATCTGAAATAAGCTGTTTATTCCTACCCCTGCATTAAAGTATTGACAGCTAAACATCTTATTCCTTTTACATTGAAACAGATACAACGTTAATTGATTTTGCTGCGTTTAACAAGGCTTTTTCTGCACCCTTTGGAGCCCTTCTTTTGTCAGGTTTCCGAATAACAACGACTAATCATCTGAAACAAACCTTTAATTATGACAAACAAATTGGGCCGTTCCATACTTGCTGGCTTTGTGGCTACAGCAGTAATGACAGTGCTTATGCTTATGGCGCCTATGATGGCCATGCCTGAGATGAATCCTGCCGATATGATGTCCGGAAGTTTAGGTGTTTCACCATTGCTCGCCAAAGGATTATTATATGGTTTTATTGTTTTTGCATTTACACGGGGCATGATGTTTTTAATGAGTAGGATAATGCCAATGCCGTCTAATGTAATGAAAGACGATTGGCATCAATGAAGATTGGTTTGCTTATTAATTACTGCTGTATGGGCTTTTTGTTGTTTACTGTGCATCCGCCAGAACATTAAAAAGTGAAGAGCCGATCTAATCACAAGCATCAACTTCCCTAAATCAACAAAGCACTTTTCTAATAGATAGTCAAATAAAGTATTATGAAACATAATCATTTTAAAGACAAAGTAGTTGTTATTACCGGAGCCTCAGCGGGTATAGGAAGGGCAACTGCATGGGAGTTTGCGAAACAAGGTGCAAAGCTGGCATTACTGGCAAGAGGTATGGAACAATTGGAAGGAGCGAAAAGAGAGGTAGAAGCTTATGGAGGCAAAGCGTTAATTATTCAATGCGATGTTGCCGATGCTGAACAAGTTGAAGCAGCCGCTGAACAAGCAGAAAGAGAATTAGGCGAAATTGATGTGTGGGTAAATAATGCTATGGCAAGCGTTTTTGCTCCTTTTAAAGAAGTTTCACCGGAGGAATTCAAGCGTGTTACAGAAGTAACTTATTTAGGAACTGTATATGGCGCTAAAGCAGCATTGAAAAGAATGTTGCCAAGAGATAAAGGATCTATCGTTTTTGTTGGTTCAGCGTTAGCTTATAGAGGTATCCCTTTGCAATCAGCATATTGCGGAGCTAAACATGGCATACAGGGATTTTATGATTCATTACGAAGTGAGCTGATGCACGACAAAAGCAATATCAAAACTTGCATGGTTCAATTACCCGGTGTTAATACAACCCAGTTTGGATGGGTGCTAAGTAAATTGCCAAATAAGCCTAAGCCAATGGGCAAAGTGTATCAACCTGAAGTGGCAGCCAAGGCTATTGTATTTGCTGCTGCACATAACAGGCGGGAAATCTTTGTTGGCTACCCAACTTTTGAGGCCATTATGGGAAATAAAATAGCTCCGTGGTTAGGCGATTATGTTCTTTCTAAAAATGGGTATAAAGGTCAGCAAACAGATGAACAGGTAGAACCTGGTAGAAAAAATAATGTATGGGAACCTGTATCTGAAGACCGGGGAGCACATGGTACCTTTGATAAGATAGCTGCTAAAAAAAGCTATACGCTTTGGGCAAGTATGAATAGAAAAATTATAAGAGCAGTTGCAGGGTTGGCGGTGGTTGCTATAGTAGCAGGATTAAATAACAAAAGAAGTTAAACGATTTAAACATAGAGTATGAGAACAGCAGCAATCCGGCAAGAGCTACTGAACAGTACTGATGAAGATTTACAAAGGCGAAGAAAGGTTGTAGCCTTATCTGCAGCAGGAC
>MWYU01000559.1 GCA_002050375.1 Chitinophagales bacterium 62-2 | reverse complement strand
ATCATAGTAATAGCACCGATGTACATAACAGGTATCAGAGAGACGGGCCAATAAATAGCTAATGCTGCCGGTAAAATACTTATTCCTAACAGTAAATTAAGACCGCGGCATAAACCCATATTAACAGGGCCAAAGTAAGCCTGATGCTTTCCCCATTTATCGTACACAACGCATGCAATCGTGATAGCAATAGCGAATAAAGTTGTTACTGAAAATATTTCGTTGGGGTGAACAAATGCTGCTGCACCAATGCCTATTAAAAATAAAAAAGAAGCCAATAAAGCAGCAGCATTCTTACTAACTAGTCCACTGGGTATTGGTCTTTCCGGACGCTCTATCTTATCAAGTTCAGCATCAAAAACATCATTTAAAACAACGCCACCGCCATATAAACCAACGGTTGATACAGCCAGTAAAAGAATGGATGACACGTTTTGCTGAAGCCAGTGATTGTTAGTGGTATAGCTTGCAATCGCTACTCCCGCTAAAATATCGGATATGGCCGTTACTAAATTTGCAGGCCGCATTAAACGAAGAAAACCAGGAATTTTTTGCACTATGGTTTATCGTATAATGATTGAATTTTTATCTATTCTTGGCTGCTGACCTCCACGTAGAACTGTATTACCCTCAAACTTTTCGCTTTGGTCAATACCTTTAACTGTCGTAAAATCTGCTTCATCTATTTGCCCGCTTTGTGCAAAAGCAGTGATGGCATTTTGATAAGTAACAAGCCGGATATCTTCTTCACTAATACCTTGTTCTTTCATAAGAGCTGCTGTTTTGGGCACTGCCAGCGGATCACTTATACCCCAATCGGCAGCCGAGTTAATCATGATGCGCTCTGTTCCATATTGTTTTACGATTGCCACCATTCGTTCGTTGCCCATTTTAGTAAAAGGATAGATTGTGAAGGCAGCCCAAAAACCCCGATCTAAAACTTCTTTCACCGTTTCTTCATTATTGTGGTCTACAATAACGGTATAAGGGTTAAGGCCGTGCTCCAAAGCAATGTCCATGCTTCGGGTTGTACCTTTTTTCTTATCGCGGTGAGGTGTATGAATTTGAACCGGCAATCCTGCTTCTTTTGCAAGCTCTAATTGCAGCCGGTAATATTTTTCTTCTGCTGCTGTTTGATCGTCAAAGCCAATTTCGCCTACACCAACAACACCTTCCTTGTATAAGAACAATGGCAGCATCTCCATTACCTTTTCGGCTAACGCTTCGTTATTTGCTTCACGTGAGTTAAGGCCAATGGTGCAATAATGTTTTATTCCAAATTGAGAGGCGCGAAAACGTTCCCACCCAATTAAGCTATTGTAATAGTCGCGAAATGAATCTATACCGGTTCGAGGCTGACCCAGCCAAAAAGCAGGCTCAATAAGGCCTGCAATTCCTGCATCAGCCATAGCCTGGTAATCATCCGTAGTTCTGGACGTCATGTGTACATGAGGATCAAAAAACTGCATGCCTTTTATCTTGTTCGAATCAAACGCCGTTTGCACTTTTGTGTGACTATCTTTTTCTGTTATATCATTACTGCAACACATGAGCTTTAATTTTTGTAGTAGTAGTGAACTAATTTTTATCTTTTATAATTATTGTTTTGCGGCAATCGTCTCCCAGGTTAACCTTCCTGTTTCAATTAAATTTTTAAGTTCATTATCACTATTAAGCAATTCCAACGCAGGCGGGTAATGGCTATCATAACAAGCCAAGGCTGCTGCTTCTCTTTCAACAGCATTTTCCGAATTGAAAATCCGCTTAATATTTCGAAAGATACGTTCATCGATAAACTTAGCTACACAACGCCACAACTGCGGGTTTACAGACCTGCCGGCAGCAAATCTTTCATCGGCATAGTCCGCTAAAGTATTTGCAAGCTGAGGGTTCGCCCGTTCATCTAATCCTATTATTTGATGAACCGGCTTTTCAGTAAAAAACGCTTTTAACACCATCTGGTTCCATGCCTGTTCATTTAATTGTTCTGAAGGATAAGGATTGAGACACATGATGGCTTGCAATACATCTCCAATATTACTGCGAATGCCGTCAATGCAACGGGTGCGCCAATGTTGAGGATAAGCTAATAATGGCAGTGAGGAATATAGCGCTACTAACTCGGTCATTTCTGCTGCAAGAAAAAAGTTTTCGAAAGTTTGCAAGTATTTCTTTTCACCAGAAGCATGTATACACAACAGCAACCATACCCGGCACAAACGGTCAACAGTCCAGTGCTTTACAAATAGATTTGGGCGCAGAGAGTGTAACTGCACGGGCTGATCTTTACTGAGGCTAATAACAGACCTGCCGGTTTTGCGTGGAACACTTGCAAAGGCTGTATTAAATTGAATACCGTTACTTACTGCACTGCTTTGGGCTTCTAACCATTTCCATGTCTCACCTGAAACATTCGGGCGAATAATTTCGGCCAATAAAAGTTTAAGACTCTTAAAGTCGTAATGATACCAATCTTCTTCTTGGTCTGCAATCTTATCAACCATATGGCGGCTTACATTGAAATAAAGGCAAACTTAATAAAATTACTTACCAGATACTTTGTACTGCAGCAAAGTAATTAAAGGCCAGGGCAGCGCTTATTATAAGCAGTCCAAAAAACTCTCTTGTTTTTTCTATATATGGCTTTGTTGCCTGCATACTTTCAACAATACTTTGCCTGTTATATTTAACGATCCAATCTTTTACCCCGTCTTTTGAAAAAAAGAGAAAGACAGCATACCCCAAATAAAAAGCAATGGCAATAAGATAGATTACAGGATAGTACTTTTTAAAAGCTGCAAGGCCGCAACATATTGCCGCTACCATATAAATGCTTACCCATATCCAGCTATCCCTATCGTTTAAATTAACATAGGCGAATGCGACGAATGCTAAAAAGAAGATGACATTTAATATTACCAATATCATGTTTTTACACTTAAGATTGTGTGAAAGTAAATTCAGGTAAAGGCAGGATTTTACCACCCTGCATGGCTGATTCATGTGCAAGTATGCCAACACAGGTAATGTTAGCCGATTGTTGTGCATTTGGAAAAGGGTCGCGCTTGTCTTTAAGAGCAGTTAGGAATTCATGAACAAGGTGGGGATGAGAACCACCATGCCCCGAGCCCTGGATGAAAGACAAATGCTGCTTACTGTCTGCATCATATACTCCGCCGGTTGTAAAAGATTGTATCTCCTTTGGCAGCAGGTGAGCGTAATCAGGGATCTTTACTTTTTCAGGTTGTTCTCCTGTATGAATAACCGATTCTTCATGTTCAACCAAAGTCCATTCAAAAGATTTTTTCGACCCATAAACATCAAAGCTTTCACGGTACTGACGTGCCGTATTGAACAATGAACGTGTAACTTCTGCAGCAAGATCGGAATCTTTAAATTTAATATGACAACTTTCAATGGCAAAGGGAGAACCGTATTTACTGATAAGGTTTTCATCTATTCTTCCCGAACCATAACAGGATACGTGTTCTGCATCTGCTTTTGCCAATGCAACAACAGGACCTACACAATGAGTAGCATAATGCATTGGTGGTAAACCTTCCCAATAGCCCGGCCAGCCAGCCATCTCCTGTTGATGAGAGGCACGGAGAAACTGCAGTTTACCCATCTCACCTTCTTCATACATTTCTTTTACAAACAAAAATTCGCGACTGTAAACTACTGTTTCCATCATCATGTAAGTAAGCCCTGTTTCCTTAACGGCTTCTACTATCTGACGGCACTCGTCAACTGTCGTTGCCATAGGCACTGTGCACGCAACGTGTTTACCGGCTTTTAATGCTGCAATAGATTGCTCCGCATGGCTTTGAATGGGCGTATTAATATGAACAACATCGACGTTAGGATCCTTCAGCAAATCATTATAGTCGCTATATCTTTTATCTATGCCGAAAGCATCACCAACTTCGTTAAGCTTCTCTGTATTTCTTTGGCAAATTGCATACATGTTTGAGTACGGATGGCGCTGGTATATTGGAATAAATTCTGCTCCAAAACCTAATCCCACAATGGCAACATTCAATTTGTTATGATTCATATAAAAAATTTTACAATAGGTTCTATTAATAATAAAAAAATTTTTTTGCAGCTTAATTTTAAGTCAGGATCTTTAAGCAGTAATTCCTTTTGTAGCTTTATCGGGACAATTTTAAAAGTAATTGTTACTAATCACAAATAAATTCTTTCCATAAACCTGTAATCTCGCCATTGTTAAGCTTACCGGTATAAATTACTATCCGGTAACGAACGATTTCTGTTTCCCCTTTATTTAATTTCCAGTCACCTAAAATTTGACGGGAAGGACCGAGACCGAATTGTGTATCCGTTCTCCACGGTATGGGAAAGCCCTTATTATCGGGATGATCAAAAACGGTCATATGCCCCCAGTCGTTTCGCCCCTCTATTTGCACGCCAACATCTGCCCATATAGCCCGTTGAGCCTCTATATTCATGTTGCGTTCACCAGCCGAATTTACTATTTCAGCAGCAGTTCCTTTATCCCACGGCATTCTTATAAACAGGCCTCCAACATAGAATTTACCGAAGGTTATATTGGTTTTTGCTTCGCCCCTCCACTCAAGATCGAGCAAGTATTTACCGTTTTGTTCCTGCAAAGACCAGTTAGCGGTTTCTGTAAGAGTAGTATTTCCTTTTTCGTCAATTAAGCTATAAACGGTCTGCCATTTAACCTGCTTACCTTTAGTTGTAATGACACTGGCAGAAACACGTCGCCAATAGTCACTTTGCCATTTCATAAAATAGTCCCTGCCATTTACCAATTTCAACCCCCAATAAATGCCGGTTTGATGCGGGTGATGCTCAGGACGATATTCAGTAAGTACGCCATTACCATCAGGTGCGATGATCGGATGGATGTAAGGTCGTTCATCCAACTTTGCAACTTGTGTTAATAATGACTTTTTGGAATTGGTTCTAAAGACAGAAATAGTTCCGGAATCTTTATTCTGCCTAACCACCAAACCCTCGTCCTGTTTAATTCCTCTTCGAGGGGTCTGAGATATTGTTCTAAAACCATAACAGAAAATAACAACGCTGATGATTAGTATAACTGATTTGATCATGTTAGTTTTTATCTAGCTTCTTTATTTTTATACTTCGATAAGATACAATTCCTCCCCGCCCTTCTAACAAAATATGGCCTTTCTTTGCCATTCCAAACCCTTTCAGGTCTTTGTATTTACTCTTTGAAACCAGTTCAAGATATTCGGGTGATCCACGTTTAAATTCAAGAATTTTGTATCCGTTTAGCCAGTACTCAACAACATTATTTGGAAACACTTTGATTATTCCTTGATTCCATTCACCAGTTCTTTTTATTGCGGTGCGGGTTTTCTGGGATGCCTGGATATCAGCTAGTGCTCCAAGAGTGCGATTGGGAGCCAGACCGGGCACCGAGTCATCTACTATCTGGTATTCTAAAGCGGCAACTGCATTGTTAGAGGAAGGAAGCTTGTTTTCTACCAGTTCACCAACAAAATATTTAACACCGCTGTTAGCCCCTTTTGTTAGCCTGAAATCAAATTTCAATTCAAAGGGTCCAAACTCTTTAACAGTCATAATATCCCTGCCCGCTGGTCTTACCACACTAAGTGCACTGTCTTTAATTACCCACGAAGTGTCCGGAAACTTGGTACGATATGCGTCCTTCCAGCCTATGCTTGTTTTTCCGTCCCATAACAATGAATAGCCGGTTTTTTTCTCCTGAAGTGAAAGGTCATTAGGAATGGTGTTCACTACATATATATCATCAAGAGGCGAAGGTTTAATGTCACTGGTTTTTATGCGAATGTTACGAAAGCGTACCTGGTTACCTCCAGGTGGATCAGTTGGGTTATTTGCATGAAGCTGTAGTCCTATAAACCCTTTGGTAGACTCAGCATCTATAAGGTGAGAAATTGGAATATTATTAACCCACGTTCTTATTGTAGTACCAAAACATTCAATTCTATATTTATTCCATTGATTATTTTTAAAAGCTGTTTTTCCGGGTACATTTAATTCTGTAGTATATAACCAGCCCCTTCGTCCACCCTCATCGTAAATACTGCCACTCCACCTTTGAGGTTTTGGATCTACTTCCATCTGGTATCCGTGTACACGCCCATTCAAATAATCAGCCGTACTGCGACTACGAAACTGAACACCTGAATTATTCATCAAAGTGTCAATCGAAACTTCAAGTTCAAGGATAAAATCACTATAATCTTTTTCTGTGCAAAGAAATCCATTTGGCTGATCATGCACATCTGTTCCAACGATCATTCCATCCTTTACTTCCCATTTATGCTTACCATTCAATTCCCTCCATCCCGTCATATCTTTACCGTTAAAGAGAACCTGCCAGCCCCTGTCTGATGATTGAGCTACAACTTTTAAATAAAAGGAAATGAATATTAGTGTAATGAATATGACAGGAATTTTCAATCGTATCATTTCGTATGATTTTTTAAGCGCAATGAATTGAACATTAAATATTCCTATTGCATTTTCCGGTAAAGATTAGTGCTGCGACAACTGTTCTCTTTATAATTATAACTATCTGGTTGAAGTGTAACTGGTAGCGACATTTCTTTTTTTAGTCAGGTAGCGCAAAAGCCACATAT
>MWYU01000415.1 GCA_002050375.1 Chitinophagales bacterium 62-2 | reverse complement strand
CCTATGGCTTATGCTTTATGGAACCGTTTTTTACGGTTCAATCCTAAAGATCCCGAGTGGCAAAACAGGGACAGATTTATTCTTTCAGCAGGCCATGGCTCTGCACTGCTGTATAGTTTGTTGCATTTATATGGTTATGATCTTCCAATGGAGGAACTGCAACGGTTTCGCCAGTTAGGATCAAAAACTCCCGGCCATCCTGAGTCTATGTACACTCCGGGAGTTGAAGTTACTACCGGCCCTCTTGGCCAGGGTTTTGGAAATGGTGTTGGTGTAGCAATGGCTGAAGCTTTTCTCGCAGCTAAATACAATCGTCCTGATTATTCTTTAATTGATCATTACACCTATGCTTTGGTTAGCGATGGTGACCTAATGGAAGGAATATCTGCCGAAGCAGCATCGTTGGCAGGTCATCTTAAACTCGGAAAGTATATATGCCTTTATGATGATAACGATATTTCGCTTGACGGACCAACCAGTTTAGCATTTACCGAAGATGTGCTTAAAAGGTTTGATGCTTATGGATGGCATACACAAAGAGTGCAGGATGGTAATGACCTCACTGCTATAGAACAAGCTATCAAAGCTGCACAACAGGAAACTGAACGACCATCCATTATATCAGTTAAAACAATTATCGGTTATGGCAGTCCGCAACAGGGAACAAGTAAAGTGCATGGTAATCCTTTAGGTGCAGACAATCTTAAGAAAGCAAAAGAAACTTTAGGCTGGGATCCTAATAAAGAGTTTTATATACCTGACGAAGCAAGAAAGCACATGTTATCCGCAGGAGAACGCGGTGCAAAATTGCAACAGGAATGGCAGCACAACTTTGAGGAGTACTGCAACAAATTTAAGCAGGAAGGTGAGCAGTTACGCTTAACATATAAAGGTGAATTACCCGATGGATGGGATAATGATCTTCCAACGTTTAAGGCGGGTGAAGGTCTTGCAACCCGGCAAGCCTCCGGAAAAGCGCTGGAAGCAATCAAGAAAACAGTTCCGTGGTTAATAGGAGGCTCTGCAGATCTGGCTAGTTCAAATGAAATGTCGACTAAGGGTGAACTTAGTTTTCAGCCGGGCAGTTATGATCACACTAATATATGGTTTGGTGTTCGTGAGCATGGCATGGGAGCTATATTGAATGGCATGGCATCCCATCGCGGCGTTCGTGTTTATGGAGGTACTTTCCTTACTTTTTCTGATTATATGCGTGGCTCCATTCGTTTGGCAGCGCTTACCGAGGCTCCGGTCACTTATGTTTTCACCCACGATAGTATTGGTGTGGGCGAAGATGGCCCAACGCATCAGCCGGTTGAACATGTTACGGCATTAAGAACCATTCCTAATTTAACCGTCATACGTCCCGGAGATGCTAACGAAACTGTTGAAGCATGGCGCATCGCAATGACAAGGTTGAAAGGCCCGGTCGCACTTATTCTTACAAGGCAAAAACTTCCTAACATTGATCAGAGCCGCTATGCTCCTGCAAAAAATGTAGAGAAAGGGGCTTACATATTAAACGATGCCGAAGGAACGCCGGATATTATTTTAATAGGCGCAGGGTCAGAATTGCAGTGGGCAATGGCAGCACAGGAAGAACTGAAAAAAGAAGGCGTAAAGGCACGTGTAGTTAGCATGCCATCGTGGGAGTTATTTGATCAGCAGGACCAGGCATATAAAGATGAAGTGCTTCCACCCACGATTACCAAACGTGTTGCAATAGAAGCAGGAGTAACCCTTGGCTGGTATAAATACGTTGGCCTCAATGGTGCAGTTGTAGGGTTAGACCGTTTCGGTGCGTCAGGGCCCGGCGATGAAGTGATGAAATATTTTGGCTTTACTACAGAGAATCTATTAAACGTAGCAAGAGGTGTTCTTGGTAAAGAAAAATAGATAGCTATGAAAATTGGTATTGCTGCAGATCATGCGGGCTTTGAGCAGAAACAAGTTTTACTTAAGCAATTAAAAGAGACTGGTTACGAGGTAAAAGATTATGGCGCTCTAGAGTACAATCCTGCTGATGATTACCCTGATATTATTGTGCCTTTAGCAAAAGCAATATCAACCGGTGAAGTTGAACGCGGCATAGCTGTTTGCGGAAGCGGTGTGGGAGTGTCTATTGCTGCAAATAAAGTAGCAGGTGTTAGGGCGGCATTAATTACAGAAAGCTATTCGGCCCATCAGGGCGTAGAGCATGATGCTATGAATTTGCTTTGTATTGGTGGCAGAGTGATTGGTCCAATGCTTATATGGGAACTTGTACAGGCTTTTTTAAAAGCAGAGTATAAAGGCGAAGAGCGTTTTCAACGACGGTTAGATAAAGTTATAGCGCTGGAAAAGAGCAATGGGTAATAGGCAATGAGCGATTGACAATAAGCAATAGGCATAAACAAGCAGGGGCAAGAAGCAACAGGCACGAATGAAGAAGCTGATTTCTAATATTAATCTCCGTGTTCTCTGTGCGTGACCCTTGGATTTCTCCGTAGTTTTATTCGCCACAAAAAGACCACAGGGAAAAGACAACACAAAGAAGTCTTATTTCTCAGTGTTCTTTGTGGCTAAACTTTTGTCTTTTCTTTGTGGTTATCTTTTACCACTAAGTTCACAAAGAAAGTCAGCACAAAGAACACAAAGAATATGTAGGAAAGTCAGGTAAAAAAGTTTTTAAAAAGCTGTAACAAAACCTGCAACCTGATCAAATATTTATAACTCTCCAAAAAAACTGATTTAAAATTATAGAATGAACGATAAACTATACGATTTTGGAATGGTGGGTTTGGGCGTAATGGGCAGAAACCTTTTACTAAATATGGCCGATCACAATTTTGCTGTGGCAGGCCTCGATCTCGATCCTGCTAAAATTGCTTTCCTCCATTCAGAAGCCGAACCAAATCAACAGGTAACAGGTACTACATCTGCTGAAGAATTTTGTAAAGCTCTGCAAAAGCCTCGTGCTATAATGCTGCTTGTTCCGGCAGGTAAAATTGTTGATGCAGCAATTCAAAACCTGCTCCCGCATTTAGAAGCCGGTGATATTGTTATTGACGGCGGCAACTCTTACTTTCCTGATACTGACAGGCGTGTTGCTGAACTGGCAATGAAGGGTGTTCACTTTTTTGGTATGGGCATTTCGGGTGGAGAAAAAGGAGCACGTTACGGGCCGAGCATGATGCCGGGCGGCGATCGCACAGCTTATGAAAGACTGCGTCCTGTTTTTGAAGCTGTCGCTGCTAAGGTAAATGGCGAGCCTTGTGTTACTTATTTAGGTAATGGTTCAGCAGGTAATTATGTAAAGATGGTTCATAACGGTATAGAATACGGTATTATGCAACTCATCTCCGAAACATACGACTTATTGAAACGCGGTTTAGGCTTCAGCGATGATGAATTACAACAGGTTTTCGAAAAATGGAATGCAACAGAAATACAATCTTATCTTATAGAAATTACAGCAGAGATTCTTAAGAAAAATGATGAGAATACTAATGAAAAGCTGGTGAATAAAATTCTTGATAAAGCAGGCCAGAAGGGAACAGGGAAATGGACATCGCAAAATGCTATGGATTTACATGTGCCAGCACCAACGATTGATATGGCAGTTATCATGCGTGATATGTCTGCATACAAAGAGGAAAGGGTGCAGGCTGCAAAACAATTAAATAACTCAAGTGTTGGTACGGCTGATAACATTAATAAGAAGGCTTTTGTAGATCAGCTTCGCAATGCCTTTTATTTCGCTGCATTAACTACTTATGCGCAAGGTATGGTTCAACTTCAGGCTGCTTCTAAAGCGTACAACTATGGTCTCACTTTACAGGATGTAGCTAAAATATGGCGGGGCGGATGCATTATTCGCGCTGCCTGTTTAGAAGACATTCGCAAAGCCTTTGAAAAGAATTCAGAGCTGCCAAACTTACTGCTGGATGATAAGATCGGAGGAGAGCTGATGCAAAGACAAACAGACATTCGGTCAGTAATAAAACTTTCCATAGATAAAGAAATACCGGTTGCAGCATTCATGTCCGCTCTTTCTTATTTTGATGCTTATAAAAGCGAACGGTTACCAACCAATCTTATACAGGCTCAACGTGATTATTTTGGCGCTCACACTTACGAACGTCTTGATCAACCCGGAACATTTCATACTAACTGGACCGGAGACTCTCTTTCGAAAAAATAAAGAAAAATTTATCTTAAATAACATTGTATGATAACAGGCAAAAATGCCTCACCGGTTGTGATTGTAATTTTTGGGGGAACCGGAGACCTCACGAAACGGAAACTAATCCCTGCTTTCTTCAATTTATTTCTTGAAGGATGGCTTCCTGAAAAGTTTCAGATAATCGGGCTTGGCCGCACAGAACTTAATGAGGCAGATTATCGTGATCGTCTTCATGAAGGATTAGTTGAATTTTCACGCACAGGTAAGCCTGCTGATGATAAGTGGAACGCTTTCAATTCTTCCATTACATACTTAAAGTCTGACATAAATAATGAAGCATCTTACACAGAACTAGCAAATAAGTTAGACACGTTTGATAAAAGTATCGGTGTTCGTGCTAACAGGATATTTTATCTCTCCGTCGCGCCTCAATTTATTGAATCGACCACTGTCAATTTAAGTAAAGCCGGCGTCGCTAACAATATAGAACAAGACAGGATTGTTGTAGAAAAACCATTTGGTCACGATCTTGAAACTGCTAAAGAGTTAAATAAACTTCTTACCCGCACTTTTAATGAAAGCCAGATTTACAGGATTGACCATTATCTCGGAAAAGAAACTGTTCAGAATATTCTTGCCTTCCGTTTTGCAAATGCACTTTTCGAGCCACTCTGGAACCGCAATTATATAGACTTTGTTCAGATAACCGTAGCTGAGGAAGTAGGTGTGGAAGACCGTGGCGGATATTATGAAGGAGCTGGCGCCTTACGTGATATGATTCAAAATCATCTCTTGCAGATAATGTGTATGATTGCAATGGAACCGCCTATTTCTTTTGAAGCTGAAGAAATCAGAAACAGGAAAGTTGATGTACTGCACGCTATACGTAAGTTTAATTATGAAGACGTAACTAAAGTTGCCGTTAGAGGCCAATACGGACCGGGTTGGCTACAGGGAAAAAAGGTGCCGGGCTATCGCGAAGAACAAGGCGTTGATCCCCATTCTAATACTGAAACGTATGCTGCTGTCAAATTCTACCTTGATAACTGGCGCTGGCAGGGAGTACCGTTTTACTTAAGAACAGGAAAACGAATGCAGGAAAAAGGGTCTTCAATTACTGTTCAGTTCCGTCCTGTACCACACTCAACATTTCCTTCTGTTTATTCAGATACTTTATCGCCTAACAGGCTTACTATTAACATTCAGCCTGCAATGGATATACGCCTTCGTTTCACTGCCAAGCGACCTGGGTTAGAAATGGCATTGAATCCTGCAGAAATGGTTTTTGATTATAGCTGTTCAACACAAGCACCAGAAGCTTATGAAACGCTTTTGCTTGATGCAATGCAGGGTGACGCGACCCTTTTTATGCGATCCGACCAGGTTGAATTAGCCTGGGAAGTTATTAAGCCGATATTAGAAACATGGCAGTCCCGTCCTTCCATTGAATTTGCAAACTATGCCGCCGGCATGTGGGGACCCGAAAATGCTGAAGCATTAATTGCAAGGGATGGGCATACCTGGGCCGTCACTTCTTTTCATAACAACCATAATTAATAAAAATTTGTTTATGGTTGAAGTTTTTAGGAACTCTGCTGAACTAAGTGAACAGGCAGCGGTGATATTTTGCAAAACAGCGCAAGAGGCAGTTCAAGAGAAAGGAAGATTTACTGTCGCCCTTACCGGCGGAACTTCACCTGCTAAGCTTTATGAATTGTTAAGCCTTTCCCCCTATAAAGAAACAATTCCATGGGATAAAACTTATGTGTTTTGGGGCGATGAACGTTGGGTTCCTTTAACTGATGAAAAAAGTAATGCGAGGATGGCTTTTGAAACATTACTTAGCCATGTACCTGTTCCAAAAAATCAAATCTTTCCAATGTGGGGCGAAGCAAAGCCGGAAGATTTTGATTTAAAATATGAGGAACAGCTTCGCACTAATATGGGAGAAACCCCGAGGTTTGATCTGGTTTTATTAGGTATGGGCGATGATGGACATACAGCTTCACTTTTTCCAGAGACTAAGGTATTGCATGAGCAAAATCGCTTAGTAATGGCGTATTATTTACCATCTCAATCTATGTACCGTATTACCCTGACGGCTCCTTGCATTAATGCAGCTAAAAAAATTATTTTTTTAGTGTTTGGAGAAAAGAAAGCGCCTGCTTTACATCAAGTGCTGGAAGGTGCATATAATCCCACTGAGTATCCTGCACAACTTATTAAACCTAAAAATGGAGAAGTATTTTGGCTTGTAGATGAACTAGCAGCACAAAGATTATAAGCTTTGCTTTTAACTTCAATTATTAACCTTCAAAAAGGGGTGTTGCTACAGCAACATCGATAAGACTTGTTTTACAAGGGCGAACAGGCTTTAAAGTAAAATTCCTCAATAAATCACATAAACATGTTATATGATTTAAAGAAAATTGTCGTAAACTTTACAGAAGTTTGACAGTAGCAAAAGTAGAGCCATTTATAGAAAGCGTTTAAAGGTTACTGTCTAACC
>MWYU01000570.1 GCA_002050375.1 Chitinophagales bacterium 62-2 | reverse complement strand
GTTCATAGCGATGGTAACCCTTCACTTGAATTACAGTATGTATCGGATGCGGTGAACAAGAAGGATAATGATGTAAGCACCACAAATATTACTTTAAAAGATCCTCAATATCCTGTTGAAGTTGTTTTACATTATACCACTTATTATAACGAAGATGTTTTTAAATGCTGGACAGAGATAAAACAGCGCGAGAAAAAGCCTGTTGTGCTTGCTGAATACGCATCATCCATGCTTCACCTTACTGCTGATGAATATTGGCTTACCCAGTTTCATGGAGATTGGGCACGTGAAGTAAATATGATAGAAGAAAAGTTAACGAATGGTATAAAAACGATTGACAGCAAGTTAGGCACCCGCACTAATCTTAACCAGACCCAAACCTTCTTTCTTTCCCTTAACAATAAATCAACTGAAACAGATGGTGAACTAATTGCAGGAATACTTTCCTGGACAGGTAATTTTAAATATACTTTTGAAGTTGATCCCCGTAATAGTCTTCGAATAATTTCAGGCATTAACCCTTATGCTTCTGAATATCACTTACAGCCTAATGAAACCTTTACAACACCGGAATTTATTTTCACCTATTCTGCAAATGGAAAAGGACAGGCAAGCCGAAACCTTCATAAGTGGGCTCGTAATTATGCGGTGCTAAATGGTAACGGACCGCGCATGACTTTGCTTAATAACTGGGAGGCTACTTTCTTTGATTTTGATGAAAAGAAATTGGTGGAGTTATTTGACGAAGCAAAGAAATTAGGCGTTGAGATGTTTTTACTGGATGATGGCTGGTTTGCAAATAAATATCCAAGAAATAGTGACAGAGCCGGTCTTGGCGATTGGGAGGAGAACAAAGCGAAATTACCCAATGGTATAAGCTACCTGGTGAAAGAGGCAGAAAGCAGAGGGGTTAAGTTTGGAATTTGGATTGAACCCGAAATGGTGAACCCAAAAAGCGTACTCTACGAAAAGCATCCTGACTGGATATTGAAACTTCCTAATCGCAAAGAGGACCTTAGCCGCAATCAATTAGTGCTTGATTTAACGAACCCGAAAGTGCAGGATTTTGTTTTTTCTGTTGTAGACGATATTATGATCAAAAGCCCATCTATCGCTTTCTTTAAATGGGATTGTAACCGCCCCATGTCAAATGCTTACTCACCTTATCTTAAAGACAAACAATCGCACCTCTATATTGAATATACAAGAGGTTTATATAAAGTGCTGCAACGCGTTAGAGCTAAATATCCTGCGCTGCCTATGATGTTATGTTCCGGGGGTGGCGGACGTGCAGATTATGAAGCTTTAAAATACTTCACGGAGTTTTGGCCGAGCGACAATACAGATGCATTTGAAAGAGTATTTATACAATGGGGATACTCATACTTCTTTCCTTCAAAAACACTTTCTGCTCATATTACAAGCATGGGTAAACAGTCTTTAAAATACAGAACCGATGTTGCTATGATGGGAAGACTAGGCTACGATATTCGCGTTAATAATTTTACTCCGCAGGAACTGCAGTTTAGTAACGAGGCAGTGAAAACTTATAAAAGAATTAGTCCCGTTATCTGGCAGGGTGATCAGTACCGAATCATTTCTCCTTATGAGGCTAACCGCGCTGTTGTAATGTATGTAAGCGAAAATAAAAGCAAGGCTATTCTTTTTAATTATCATTTAAACACACGTCGCCAAGACATCTTCAACCGTGTGCAGTTACAAGGTCTTGACCCCAACAAAAAGTATCGTCTTAAAGAGATCAATTTATTTCCTGATGCAAGATCAAACCAGCCGGATAATGATAAAGTATTAACGGGAGAATACTTGATGAACGCAGGATTAAACCTTTCGGCCCGCACAATGCCTTTAACGAGTAATGTTTATGAGTTGACGGAGGAGTAAAACAGACTGAACACAATCAGAACTTTATGGCGATCTTCCTTTTCCGGTTTTCATTAAATCAGAAAACTTTAAACCTAATAGGTTTCCCACGGCTATAGTAGGAAACACCCACTCTTTTAAAGCCCAAGCCATTCCAATCAAGAACAAAGCGTTGATGATCGTTATTACAATTCTAAACCAATATGGATCGTTTTCATACCAAATCGAGCGGCCACGTAAGAGATCCAGACTGCCTGGTTTCTTTTCATTTTCCATTTTTAATGTTTTTGCTTTTTATTCATACTGCAGTTTTCAATATAACTGCCTAAAAGTAAATCAGAAAAAAAGGGCGGAAAATTCAAATAAATAACATTAAAGTTGATGTTATAAAAATATTCAGAAGCCATTGAACATCCTCCATTCCTATCTTTACTAAAAAATATGAAACATCTCCTTTCTGCTGTTTTCATCTTCGCAGCATTCGCTTCTAATGCCCAGCAACACTCCTTGCAAAAACTTTGGGAAACTGATACTGTTATAGCTATTCCCGAATCTGTTTTGCCTGATGTTAAAAGTTCGATTCTTTATGTTGCACTTATTGATGGCCAGCCATGGGAAGCAGATGGCAAAGGCGGCGTTGGCAAGATGAGCATGGATGGCAAAAAAAATAACGCTACCTGGATAACCGGCCTCAATGCCCCAAAAGGTATGGGAAAGGTTGGCAACAGGTTGTATGTAGCCGACATTAATGAAGTGGTGGTTATTAATATTCCGACAGGAAAGATTGAAAAGAAAATAAAATTTGATAGTGCCCAGGGACTGAATGACATAACAGTAAGCGACAAGGGAACTGTTTATGTTTCTGACTCTAAAACCGCAAACATTTGGCAACTTAAAAATGATAAGCCGGTTTTATACTTAACAAATATGACGGGTATAAACGGATTGAGGGCGGTAAATAATGATTTGTATATACTATCAGGCAAGTCGTTTGTAAAAGCAGATGCAAATAAAAAGATAACAAAAATTGCAGAGCTTGAACAGGGCGGAGATGGTTTAGAACCAATAGGTAACGGCGATTTTATTGCAACATCGTGGGGCGGATGGATCTATTACATACATGCAGATGGCCGTGTTGAAACCCTGCTTGATACTCACGTTGAAAAAAAGAACACTGCCGATATTGGATACGACCCTGCTAAAAGAATTGTATATGTTCCAACTTTTTTTGGTAAGCAGGTGGTCGCGTATAAACTGAAATAAGGCAGATTCGGATTTGTCAACTTTTTAAAAGTTGACAAATCTCTTCTGTTTACAAATCTACATCACCGTTTTTTCTTCTACCACAACAAGGTCGCTTAAATCTACATTCATAGGTAAAAGGCCTACCTGTACAATGGCACGTTTGCCTCGTATCTCTTTAACCTCGCCCACCTGGTAGTTCTTTTTCAATTTAACCTTTGAGCCAATATTTATATCGGCATTTACTTCCTGGTATTTGTTTTCTACTTTTTTAGCCAGCTTATTTTTTACAACTTCATCCTTCTTTTTAAACAACAGGTTATGCATTTGTTTGATAGGCTCGTTCTTGTCTTCGGCCTTGCGCCAGTCAAGGATAATTTGTTTCATGTTTCGCTCCATATCCTTTAAGTAGGCTAAGCGATCCTCGGTTACTTTGTTTTGCTGCTGCAGCAATTCAACCTGCTGGCGGTGACGCTCTTTATCCATGATATGTGTCATCTCTTTTTTAAGGCGCTCATTTTCTTTCAGCAGCTTTTGCAGTTCAAGCTCTTTCTTTTCCACCTCACGAAGATCCTGCTCTGTACGGTTGAGCAACTTGTCTAAACTGAAATGATCTTCGTCTACTAAATTTCGTGCTTTATTAATTAAGTGTTTTGCAAGGCCAATTCTTTCTGCAATAGCGAAAGTGTAGGAGCTACCGGGTTTACCAATAATCAATTTATAAAGAGGCAGCAGATTTTGTTCATCAAAAGCCATCGCTCCGTTTATAATTCCCGGCACTTTGTTGGCCATCACTTTAAGGTTAAGATAGTGGGTGGTTACTATGCCGAAAGAATGTTTATGAGCGAGTTCCTCCATTATCACTTCGGCAAAAGCGCCTCCTAAATTCGGGTCGCTTCCGCTGCCCAACTCATCTATAAAGAACAACGTTTTACCGTTAGCCACATCCATAAAGTGCTTCATGTTTTTTAAGTGGCTGCTGTAAGTGCTCAGTTCAAATTCCAGGCTTTGGGTATCACCAATGTGGATCATCAATTGCTTAAAGATTCCCATTTGTGAATCCGGATGTACAGGTAGCAGTAAACCACTTTGCACCATAATTTGCAGCAGTCCCACCGTTTTCATGGTTACTGTTTTACCGCCTGCGTTAGGGCCACTGATCACCAGTATTCGGTTCTTGTCGTTCAATGTTAAGTCGACAGGTATTGTGGGTTTGCCGGATTTAAGATTGTACAGGTACAGGAGAGGATGGTAAGCTTTCACCAGTTCAATATGTGCTTTATCAACCACTGCAGGCAACTCGCCATTCATATCAATTGCCAGCTTTGCCTTTGCCCTTATAAAATCATACTCTCCTACAACATCATAATAAGTTTTTAATAACTCCGCATATATTAAAAGATCGGCAGTAAGCTTACGCAAAATGCGCTGTACTTCTTTGCTTTCTTCATTACCGAGGCTGAAAATATCGTTGTTTAGTTCAATGGTTTCTTCGGGCTCGATGTAGGCTGTTTTGCGGGTATCGCTTTCGCCATGCAATATTCCTTTTATCTGTCTTTTAAATTCGGAGAAAACTGCTACCACCCTGCGCCCATTGCTAAAGCTTTCATCAATGTCTGCTGCATATCCCGCTTTGTTTAAGCGGGCTACTACCCTTTCGAAAACCCGTCGCAATTCATTTCTTTTCTTAAATAATCCTATCCGAATTTTTTGCAGCCCTTCAGTTGCATTGTCCTTTACATTACCAAACTCATCCAATACGGCGTCCAGCAATTCGAGGATTACTTTTTCGTAGTAAGTGTTCTCAATTACTTTAGTAATTGCAGGGTATGCCACTCTTCGTTCGTTATCGAACCAGCGAAAAATGGATTGAATGCCTACTGCCAGTTTTCTTATTTGTACAAACTGCTCGCTGTTTAAAGTAGCACCGGGAATAGATAATAATTTTAAATCCTTTTGAAGATTTAGTATGTGATCGTTGGGGAAGTATTGATTATTAAGGGTAATTGATTTAAACTCGTGGGTCTGCTGTAATTCTGTATCTATAAACTCTTTCCTAGTATGTATGCGAAGGTCTGCGGCCTTGCTTTTCGCGTATTCACTTTTGCTATGCTCAACCAGTAAAGCCTTTATTTTATCGAACTCTAATTGTACTGCTGCTGACGCTGGAAATAATTTCATAAACCACTAATCCGCTACCTGCGGAAACTTGTCTTTTTAAGAAGCAAAAATAAAGCCTTAAGGCGGGTAAATAATAGCTGTTTTATCTGTAATTCTTTCATAAGTGTTGAGTGCATTTAAAATTTTCGCTTCTATCATTAAAAGTGTTCGTGATTGCGAGCCTTGGTTAGCTTGGCGAAGCAATCGCCTGCCAACTCGTCAACCTGATTTTGCAGGGGATTGCTAAGTTCCCCGCCATGACGAGAAGATTGAAAAAAAATTGAAATGCATCGAAGTAGTTCCATCTTTCTCTCTTGTAAAAAGCAGATGACCCCTTTCGCCAATTGTTTATGTTGAAGGGTTGTAAATAATCTGTAAGCCTAATTCGAATTCTATTTTCTGTTATTGCTTCTTTCACTTTTTATAACGGCCTTGCAACTTGTGCAAGCTCATCTTTTCCTTCCATTACTTTCATGTATGTCGCCAAGTCTTTATCTCCCCTTCCGCTTAAACAAATAATTACAGCCCCCTGATGGCCTTTCCCGGAAGGGAATAATTGTTTTAAAACGGCTAATGCATGGGCGCTCTCAAGCGCAGGAATAATTCCCTCGAGCTTGCTTAACTCAAAAGCTGCCTCCAGTGATTCTTCGTCAGTAGCGCTTAAAAATGTACCTCGGCCACTTTCATATAAATGTGCATGCATAGGACCAATCCCCGGATAATCCAAACCCGCGGAAATACTATGGGGCTCTATCACCTGTCCATCTTCGGTTTGCATAACCAGGCTTTTGCTTCCATGTAAAATACCAGCTTTACCAAGTTGCGTTGTAGCTGCACTCCTACCGCTGTTTATTCCATGGCCGGCAGCTTCAACAGCAATCAACTTAACTGAAGGTTCCTCGATAAAATGATAGAAAGCACCGGCAGCATTACTGCCACCACCAACACAAGCAATAACATAATCCGGTAATTCGCTTCCTGTTTTTTCGTGGAGCTGCCATCTCATCTCTTCACTTATCACGCTTTGAAAACGGGCAACCATATCCGGATAAGGATGCGGACCAACAACACTTCCAATAATATAATGTGTATCAACCGGACTATTTATCCACGCTCTGATGGCTTCGTTGGTTGCATCTTTTAAAGTCTTGCTTCCGCTTGCTGCAGGAACAACTTTTGCGCCAAGCATCTTCATACGCGCAACATTTGGAGCCTGCCTTTCAATATCTTTTTCGCCCATGTACACTACACACTCCATACCTTTTAAAGCACAAACGGTTGCAGTAGCGACTCCATGCTGACCAGCACCGGTTTCTGCAATAATTCTTTTTTTACCTAACCTTTGTGCAACCAAAATCTGACCCACAGTATTGTTTACTTTATGAGCTCCCGTATGGCAAAGGTCTTCACGCTTTAAATAAATCTGAGTATTGAATTGCTTGCTTAAACGGTCAGCCAAAAAC
>MWYU01000734.1 GCA_002050375.1 Chitinophagales bacterium 62-2 | reverse complement strand
TCCTCATGCTCCATGGACGATGGGTGACCCTTCTGAATTTAATGCGGGCAAAATGGTGTTGCCACCACATTGGGTAGATACAAAAGAGGTTAGGGAAGAGTTTACTAAATACTTAGCTGAAGTAAGAAGGTTAGATAACCAGGTAGGTGATGTAATGAAATTATTAAAAGAAACAGGACAGGATAAGAATACTATTGTAATTTTTTTAGGTGAGCAAGGTCCCCAATTTCCCGGAGGTAAATGGACTCTTTATGATAATGGTCAGAAAAGTTCGATGATAGTTAAATGGCCGGGTAAAGTAAAACCAAATACCCAGACAGATGCAATTGCACAATATGAAGACATAACGCCAACACTTGTAGCAATAGCAGGAGGTAAGCTTGTTGATGGTCTTGATGGAAAAAGTTTTCTTCCTGTGTTATTAGGAAAGAGCAATACCAGTCGTGATTACGCTTATGGCATCCATAATAATATTCCTGAAGGCCCTCCATATCCTATAAGAGGTATAAGAGATACAAAGTATAAGCTCTTATTAAATCTCACACCAACAAAAAACTATCATATCAAATACATGATGAACCCTGCAAAAACGGATAGTTACTGGATGGGTTGGTTAAAGGTTGCCGAAACTTCTGCTACCGCTAAAAATCTTACAGACAGAATTATGAAAAGACCATCAGTAGAATTTTATGATCTTCAGAAAGACCCTTATGAATTACACAATCTTGCAAATGATCCATCTTATAAAAAGCAAATTGAAAATTATAAATTGAAGCTTAATGATTGGATGAAACAACAAGGAGATAAGGGAGCTCAAATGGATATCAATTATAAAAAAGAATCTAACGCTGAATAACATGAGACATTTTACAAGCATAATTATTTTTCTTCTTCTTAATATTTCATTGTCTGCTCAATGCAAAAACCAAAAGCCAAACATCATTTTTATAATGGCTGACGATCTTGGCTCGGGCGAATTGGGTTGTTATGGAAATACCTTCAATGAAACCCCTAATCTTGATAAGCTCTCAACGCAAGGGTTAAAGTTTACACAGGCTTATGCGGCCGCTCCAATTTGTTCGCCTACAAGAGCAAGTTTAATGACAGGGCAATATCCTGCAAGAGTTCGTATCACGGATTTCCTTCCCGCTAAAACAGATCGCTGGCTTGATCCTGCTAAATATATTACTATAAATGAAGCTCTCTCTAAGGCTGGTTATCGTACCGGCATCTTTGGAAAATGGCATTTAGATACTGATTATAAAACAAATAAAGGTGGCCCTAAAGCACATGGGTTTGACGAAGTTATCGGCACCGAAACAAAATATATTGCTGACGGCGATTACTTTTTTCCTTACGATAAAATTAGCTCTTTTACTACCGGTGAAGACAATGAATACCTGACTGACAGGCAAAGTTTAGAAGCCTCGAAGTTTATAGAAAGAAATAAGGATAAACCATTTTATCTGTACCTGCCTTTTTATAGTGTTCACACAAAATTAGATGCCCCGGAGGATATTGTTGGCAAGTACAAGAAAAAGTTTGATGCAAAATATGGTGCAGGCGAAGCAGAGAAAAATTATGGTAAAAACAACGAAAGGCACGAAGCAGATCATAAGGATAATCCGTACATAGCTGCTATGTTAGAACGTATTGATGCAGGTGTGGGACAGTTGATGGAAACACTTACAAAAACAGGATTGGATAAAAACACGCTGATCATCTTTTTCTCCGATAATGGTGCACCGGGTAAAGTAGGTAACAATGGTAGCTTGCGGGCGGGCAAATCGTGGTTGTACGAGGGTGGTATAAGGGAATGTTTATTGATGAGATGGCCCGCAAAAATAACTGCTAATACGGTTACTGACGTACCTGTAAACAGCGTTGACTTTTATCCAACATTTCTTGAAGCAGCAAGTACTGAGAACCCTGCAGGTAACATAATGGATGGTGTAAGTTTAGTGCCACTTATAGCAAATAAAAAAGCTCCTGAACGGGACGCAATGTTTTGGCATTATATATCTGAAACAGGTAAGTGGAAACCAAGAATGGCAAGTGCTGTTAGGAAAGGAGATTATAAGTTAATTGAATTTTACTTAGACAAAAGATTAGAGCTCTACAATATAAAAAATGATCCCTCAGAAAACAATAACCTCGCAACTACAATGCCTGCTAAAGTAAAAGAATTAAAGCAGGTATTAGATAACTGGAAGAAGAATGTAAACGCAGAAGAACCAGACCTGGCAGTGGAAAAAAGTAAAGCAGAATAAATGGCCCAGCCCCTTATCTAAGCAAGACTTTTTAAAATAAAAGCTTCAATTTTGGGTCTATTTAATTTTACGGATGCAACAAATATCATTTCGGCTGGCTAATGAACAGGATGTAAAACTGATAAAAAATATAAGCTGGCAAACTTTCTTTGATACCTTTCATCCCTACAACACAAAAGAAGATATGGAACTCTTTCTTCAAACAAATTTTAAGGAAGAAGTTGTAAGAAATGAAATAAGAGATAAACAAAATGCTTTTTTGGTTGCTTATTTAAGGAAGCAGGTTGCAGGGTATGCCAAGCTTTCAGAAAATAATAACCAGCCGGAATTAGCCGGTGTAAATTCAATAGAGATTTCCCGCATATATGCTGTAAAAGAAACGATTGGCACCGGTGTGGGTAAAGCATTAATGCAGCAGTGTATCCAATTTGCGAAAGAAAAAAATAAGGATCTTATATGGTTAGGTGTATGGGAACAAAATCAAAGAGCTATCCAGTTTTACAGGCGGTGGGGCTTTGAAAAGTTTAGCGAGCAATTATTTATGCTTGGCAACGACAGGCAGAACGATTGGCTGATGAAGAAGGAACTTAACTGCTAATCCTTTGTAATCACGAGAATAGTAATACTCACTAATTAAAAGGTGAATTAAACATGCAACCTGCTATTCCGCAAAAGAAGTTTTACTAAAAATACCTTTCTTCCAAAATCTTTTTGTGGTGGAGGATATGACCGAAGATTATATAACCAATTGCATTGACTGTATTTGGGTGTCCGTTAGTAATTCCGGTTTGTTGCAGGTCATCTTCGGTAAAACTTTTGAGTAACAGATCGGTTGATGTTCTAACGGCTTTTAATTCTTCAATTAAGCCAGCCAGGCTTCTTTCATCAGCTTTGCTTGCGTTAGCATAAGTGTTTTCATCGAAACCGGGTAATGGTGTTGTATCTTTTCTTGCAATGCTTAGTGCCCGGTATCCAAAAATCCGTTCTGTATCAATAATATGCTGAAGCATTTCCTTTACCGACCACTTTCCTTCAGCATAGCGATATGGTGCCTTTTCTTCCGGAATATTCTCAAAAAAAACCATCAGGCTTTGTGTGTATTTGTTGATTGTTTCCCTTACACTGTCTGCTTCAACCAGCATAACGTATTTTTCCATGTAAGCGGGGTAGGTTCCCGGGATCGGTTTTGGCATTGTTAGTTGATCTTAACGTTTTCAAAACTAGATTTAGGAAGGCTTTCTTTTTTAATTTCTTTTTTCTCCGGAAGCAGGGTTGCTGCAAGTTTTACAGCATTGTAGGCATTTACGATGCCGCCTGTAGAAGAAAGTGCAGCAAAAGACACCTTTTCTTTACTGCCCGGCTTAGTAACTATTAAGGTGCTATCTGGGATGACAGCAGATTTTTCTATTACGCTTTTTACCTGCTTTGCCGAAAGAGCAGGAAAATACGATCGCAGGAGGGCAGCTAACCCTGTTACAACAGGGGCAGCCATACTTGTACCTTGCAAAAACTTGTATGTCTGAGCACCCGGCGCAGTTGAATAGATCTTAATTCCGGGAGCGAAAATGTCAACGGTTGTTCTCCCGTAATTACTGAAGTCTGCTACGTAATTGCCATTTATAGCCGGATCTGCACTTGCGCCGACAGTTATAAAATTAGACGCTTTTAAATGAAGGGCCGTAAGGTCGGGGCTTGGAAAATTATTTATTGTATCATTATTTTCTCCATCATTTCCCGCGGCATGTATTATTAACACGTCTTTCAACTCTGCATATCTTACTGCTTCATCAACCCATTTTTTTTCCGGCGAAATTTCTTTGCCAAAGCTCATATTGATAACTTTCGCGCCATTATCAACGGCATATTTTATAGCCAGCGCAATGTCTTTATCATATTCATCCCCGTCGGGAACAGCTCTTATCGTCATTATTCTTACGTTGTCGGCAATTCCCTCGATGCCTTTTCCATTTCCTCTTTGCGCACCAATTATTCCGCTAACATGGGTGCCATGCAAGGGTGAAGGACCCATTACATCATTATTTCCATAAAAACGATCGTTGATGTTGTTGTAGTTATCTTTAACAATCACTTCCCGCTCATTCACCGGTGGTATATCCTTTTCTACTATCTTCTTTTTTTTCTCTTCAACAACCTCCTGTAATTCTGAAAGAATTCCTGTATTAGTTTCTTCGCGGTCAATGTCGAATATTTTTATAAAAGTGAGGTAGCCGTTCTTTGC
The DNA here is from genome assembly GCA_002050375.1 of Chitinophagales bacterium 62-2. Taxonomy (GTDB): domain Bacteria; phylum Bacteroidota; class Bacteroidia; order Chitinophagales; family Chitinophagaceae; genus Segetibacter. The sequence goes on along the minus strand of MWYU01000734.1, from coordinate 23,200 downwards.
CTGTTTACCCTGGCTGGTAGCGGGATTAAACTTTTCAACATCCTCTACAGTAAACTCATCTTTATTTATTGCACTTCTTAAGATACTTTCATTTTTTCTTACCGATTTATAAGCGACTTCTAAGAACATCGTTTCTGCCTGGTCTTCAGGTTTTACTTCTACCAAAGCTGCTGCCTGTTTCCATAACAAGTATTGCTCTTTTTCCGCGCTGCTTAAGCTTTCAACATTAATTGGTTTATTAGAAAATTGAGATTTATAAAGATGATAAATGCGACTTGCTTCCCTGCTTGTCTTGTTAAGATTTCTTCCGTCTTTACCGCCTAAAAAATTCCATCCAAACACATCATCTATATAACCATTACCATCATCATCAATACCATTTCCTGAAATTTCTTTTGGGTTTCGCCAAAGCACATTTTTAAGGTCCTCGTGTGTGGTGTCAATACCGCTATCTATGACGGCAACAATAACCGTTTTGCTTTTTTTGCCTTTTAAAAAATCGTAGGTCTTATTAAGGCTTATTCCGTTGAAAGTGTCTTTCTTACTGTCGAGTAAATACCAGCCCTTCAGGTTTGGCTGCGCCTGTACAATTGAAGCAATAAATAATAGTGGCAGTAAAAATCTTTTCACACGGTGCATTAAAACGTTTGTTTAATTAGTAAGTACAAATTTGCAAATTGTGATTTGTTGTAAAAAGCATTTCATTTAAATTTAGGATTAATTTACAAGCAGGCTGACCGCCCCTGATTAAGAAACAAGTTTCTCAATCGTACGCTCCCTGGAGAAAGGAGGGGAAATTTTGCAAGAGGCGTCTTGTTTCCCGCTGAGCACGACCTTTCAAAAAAGCGGAAACCGGTGAAGCTTTTGCAAAATTCACATGCTTCTTTCTACGATTGCTGCTGCAAATTCCCCGCCTTGAAAAGGAGGGGACCCATTTTCATGCGCAGCATAAAATCAGGGGTGGTTACAATGCGCTTTGATCTATAGTTCTTACAAATCAAATTTAATCCCTTGCGCTAACGGCAGCTTTGTTGAGTAATTGATTGTATTGGTCTGCCTGCGCATATAAATTCTCCATGCATCGCTGCCGCTTTCACGGCCGCCGCCTGTTTCTTTTTCCCCGCCAAATGCACCACCAATCTCTGCTCCGCTGGTGCCGATGTTAACATTTGCAATACCACAATCGCTTCCCGCAGAAGAAAGAAACTGTTCCGCCTCGCGAAGATTAAGTGTCATAACAGATGAAGACAATCCTTGCGGAACTCCATTTTGAATAGCTATGGCTTCATCAAAATCAGCATATTTCATTAAGTATAAGATCGGTGCAAAAGTTTCATGTTGTACAATTTCCATGTCTTTTGTTACCTCGGCCACACATGGTTTTACGTAACATCCGCTTATGTAATCACCTCCTTCCAATAAGCCCCCTTCCACTATAAAGTTTCCGCCCTGTTGTTTGCATTGCTTAATGGATGATAGATACAAATTCACTGCTTCTTTGTCAATCAGCGGGCCTGCATGATTAGCTTCATCGAGTGGATTGCCAATGCGTAATTGTTTGTAAGCGCTGACCAACTTGTTTTTAAACTCTTCATAAACGCTATCATGAACGATGAGCCTGCGCGTAGAAGTGCAACGCTGACCTGCAGTACCAACAGCGCCAAACGCGGAACCGACTAAAGCCATATCAAGGTCTGCATCTTTACTTATAATAATTGCATTGTTGCCACCCAACTCCAACAAGTATCTTCCAAGCCTTGCGCCAACTGCCGACCCAACGGCCTTTCCCATTTTGGTTGATCCGGTAGCAGAAACCAACGGAATTCGTGCATCATTTGCCAGCCATTCACCTACTTCACGTCCTCCCTGTACAAGGCAGCTTACACCTTCAGGAACCCTATTTTTCTCAAATACTTCAGCTATTATATTTTGACATGCAATTCCACAAAGCGGCGTTTTCTCGCTGGGCTTCCAAACACAAACATCACCACAAACCCAGCCAAGCATTGCATTCCAACTCCAAACAGCCACGGGAAAATTAAAAGCGCTGATAATACCAATAACACCTAAAGGATGCCACTGCTCGTACATCCGGTGACCAGGCCTTTCGCTGTGCATGGTAAGGCCATGCAACTGCCGGGATAAGCCAACAGCAAAATCGCAGATGTCGATCATTTCCTGCACTTCACCATAACCTTCCTGCAGGCTTTTGCCCATTTCGTAGCTTACGAGTTTGCCTAATGGTTCTTTATGCTTTCTTAAAGCATCACCGATTTGCCTTACGACATCGCCACGTTTTGGTGAGGGCCACATTCGCCATTCTTTAAAAGCTTCACCAGCCTGGACGATAAGTGTGTTGTAAGCAATTTTATCTGCAGCGGTAACAGAGGCAATGAGTTTACCATCAACGGGAGAGTAAGATTGAATAGTTTCCCCCAAAGATTGCAGCCATTGACTGCCTGTAGAAACGCCCTGATTGTGATGTTTAACTTTTAGGGTGGTAAGAAAATCCATCTAAAGCTGGTTTGTAAACAAAGTTATGTGATGGATTTTTGAAAATACAGAATTACAGTTGTATGCCTTTAGCTACCAACAATTGCTGGTAAACATCGCCGTAGCTGCTGCCAATAGGTATTTCTTTGCCGTTTACTTTTACCTTGTTTTTGCCAAAGCTTTCAATCCTGCTGATAGGTATAATATAGGAACGATGTATGCGGATAAATTCGTGAGTGGTTAATTTTTCCTGCAGGCTTTTAAGTGTCATTAAAGCAAGCACCGGTTTTGGCTTTATATAAATTCTTATATAATCATCAAGTCCTTCTATCAATTCAATCTCTTTAAGGTTGATCTTCATTAGCTGGTAATCTACCTTAATAAATATAGAGGCCATCTGCAATTCCTGGTTGCTTAAAAACTCGAGGTATTCTTTTGCTTTGTACACCGACTTTAAAAAGCGGTCGTATTCAAAAGGCTTCAATAAATAATCAACTGCATCCACATTAAATCCTTCCACCGCAAATTCGCTGAAGGCGGTTGTAAAAATTACCTGCGGTTTTTTTGTTAGCGATTTATAAAACTGCAAGCCATTTATATCAGGCATTTGTATGTCGAGAAATAAAAGATCAACTGAATTTTCCTGCAGCCAGATCTTTGCTTCGTCAGGGTTGGTAAAAGTCTTTTGCAGATTTAAAAAAGAAATTTTAGAAGTATATTCTGTAATAAGCTGAAGCGCCAAAGGTTCATCATCTATTGCAATACAACTTATCATTTCCTAAGGATTAAATTAACAATAAATTCATTTTTTTCTTCTTTAATGCTCAGCACATGTTTCTCAGGATATAACAACTCAAGGCGACGCCGGGTATTTTGTAAACCAATGGACGTGTTATTGTTATTATTATTCTCACCGCGGTGAATGCTGTTTTTTGCGGAAAAATTTATTCCCTTATCATCAACGTTCAAATTCATAACGATTTCGGAAGGCTGTTTTGTGCTTACTCCGTATTTAAAAGCATTTTCAATTAATGGCATTAAGATGAGCGGGGCAATCTGTTGTCCTTCCACATTGCCTGTAACATTAAATTGAATGGTCATTTTATCTGTGAGCCTTACCTTTTGCAGATCGATATAATTGTTTATAAATAAAATTTCTTTTTCAAGCGGCACCCAGTCATGCTTTGTTTCATTTAGTACATACCGCATAATTGATGAAAGTTTTAGAACTGCCCCGGCCGTAGCATCACTTTTTACCAAAGCGAGCGAATAAATATTATTTAATGTATTAAATAAGAAGTGTGGATTTATCTGAGACTTAAGAAATGATAATTCTGTCACAAGTTTTTCCTTTTCAACTTCTTCATTTTTCTTCTCGGTGTGTAACCATTGCTGAATTACTTTCATACAGGTACTAACGGTAAGTACTAAAAAGAAAACCGCAGTTGACCCGTTGATGGGATAAGGGAAAAAAGAACGATGGTGGCGCGATTTGCGAAATTTAAAACGTTGAGGCGAATCCTCTCTTATCATATCTTCGAATAAGCGGGGTATTTGTGAGAACAGGGTAAGGCAGGCTATAATAGCAAGCAGGTACCAGATCCATTTTTTTTGTGTTAGAAGTTTAGGTATAAGTACTTCTGTGTTTGTATAATAAAAAGCGACCAAAAAAATATCCATGCAAACGTACATCCAAATCAAACCTTCATTTAGCTGGTAATTAGGATCTTTAGGACGCGGGAAAAATAATATAGGCAGCAGAAAAAAACAAGCCCATGCTGCAATATGTACAGTAGTTGTTAAAAGCTTTTTATTCAACGATAATTATTGTGCTGGTAAGATGATGAAATAATAGTTAGCATGATAGTAAAAGAACTTCCTGGTGCGATTTAATTATTAAAAGTAAACAGACAAGAAAGCGGTAAAAAACTTTATGGATTAAGGCAAATAAACAATCGGTGAAAAGATATTAGTCATTGGGGGGCATTAGGTCAGTAAGTCATTAGGTCATTTAGGTATGAACCCGTAAATCTGTAAAGTGTAAACTCATAAACTCCAAACTTGAAACTCCTAATATTGCTCACTTTCATTTGGAAAAGAATTGTTCTTTACGTCGGCAATGTATTGCTTTACTGCCCCTGTTACCTGTTCACGGATGTTGAGATAAGTACGTAAAAAGCGTGGCTGAAATTCAGTGGTTATACCAAGCATATCATGCATTACAAGTACTTGCCCGTCGCAGTACATTCCTGCACCGATACCAATGGTAGGAATGTTAAGGCTCTCTGTTACTTCCTTGGCAAGCAATGCCGGAATTTTTTCAAGCACTACTGCAAAGCACCCCGCCTGTTGTAATAATGCGGCATCTTTTTTAAGTTTATTTGCTTCCACTTCTTCTTTGGCCCTTACGGTATAAGTGCCAAATTTATAAATGGATTGCGGGGTAAGACCCAAATGACCCATTACCGGTATGCCTGCATTTACAATTCGTTCAATGCATTCTGTTTCTTCTTCACCGCCTTCAAGTTTTATAGCATGAGCGCCTGTTTCTTTCATTATTCTTATTGCCGATGCAAGTGCAATTTCGCTGTTAGATTGGTAGGACCCGAAAGGCAGATCAACTACTACCAGGCATCTGCTTGTGCCACGAATAACAGATGATGCATGGTAGATCATTTGGTCTAAAGTAATAGGCAATGTTGTTTCGTGCCCTGCCATTACATTGCTGGCACTGTCACCAACTAAAATAACATCAATGCCGGCATTGTCAATAATATGAGCAAATGAAAAATCGTAAGCTGTAAGCATCGATATTTTTTGACCGCCTTCTTTAAGCCTTTGAAGTGTATTGGTCGTCACCTTTTTTATTTCTTTATTTACGGACATCTTTGCGAATTCAAAATATATGGAAGGATTGAAAATGAGATGGGAGAGGAGTATGGCTCTGCATTAGAATAAAACATGTCCGGTAGAGCCCATCTTAGGCGAACAAAAGTATGAGATATTTGGTTTAAATACAGCATCTGATCGTGGTTATACTACACAGCATGATGATTTGAGAAAGTTAAACAAATAGTACGCGGATGAACCGGTAGTATCAGGCTTTCTGGCAAAAGATTTTAAAGAACAGGAAAAAGGAGCGGATTTAGACACTGCACAATTTTGTAAAATAAATTATGGGTGTGCTTGTTAGTTGATGAAGAAGAGCCGGTAGTAAAAGGACCAGCAAAACGAAGTTTCCGAATGGGTTAGTAGTAAAAAGAAGAATAGCTAGAATGAACAAGGTATTTAGAAACATTGTTTTGTTCCCGCAGTTTCGCCTTTGAGCGATGAGGTGAAAAAACAGTTGGAGTAATATTTATTATCCGCTAACTAATCCTTTAGGAATACTCGAAATCAACCTTTGTGTGTACGGCGTTTTAGGGTGGAAGTAAATTTCTTCAGCAGTGCCGGTTTCCTCAATCCTGCCTTTGTTCATTACTATAATACGGTCGCTAATATATCTTACTACCGAAAGATCGTGCGAAATAAAAACAGAAGTAAATCCGAATTCTTTCTTAAGATCATTCAACAGGTTCAAAACCTGCGCCTGAACACTTACATCAAGTGCTGATACACTTTCATCACATATTACAAAGGAGGGTTGTAAAGCTAATGCCCTCGCAATTACAATCCGTTGCCGTTGCCCACCGCTAAACTCGTGTGGATAGCGGTTATAGTGTTCAGGCTTAAGTGTTACCTTTTCAAGTAATTCAATAACTTTTTGCTTTCGCTGTGCCTTAGTTGCTGCAGCGCCATGAACTTGTAAGGGTTCTCCAATAGCTTCTCCAATAGTCATCCGGGGATTAAGCGATGAGTAAGGATCCTGGAAGATGATCTGAATTTCTTTGCGCAGTTTTCGCATCTCCTCTTTCGACGAATGTGCAAGATCTTTTCCTTTAAAAAGAATTCTTCCGCTGGTAGGTTCAATTAACCGGATAATGCTTCTTCCTAATGTTGTTTTACCGCAACCTGATTCTCCTACAAGTCCAACTGTTTCGCCTTCGTAAACAGTAAAGCTTACGTCATCTACTGCCTTTATAAATTCGAATGGTTTTCCAAGCCATTTCTTCTTGCCGGGATAATAAACTTTTAAATGTTCTACAGTTAGGAGCGGCTTACTGCCAGTTTCTTTCACTTCTTCAATTAAGCGGGGAGTTTCTTCTTTTAGCCTTGCAAAAGACAGGTCTACGCTCTCCATTTTACCATTCATAAAATCACTCACTATAGGTAATCGTTCTCCTTTAGGATGTAAGGCGGGCCTGCATGAAAGCAATGCTTTTGTATAAGGATGCTGGGGGTTTAAGTAGATATCTTTTGCCGCACCTTTTTCAACTATATTGCCTTTGTACATTACAACAACCTTATCAGCAATTTCAGCAACCACACTAAGATCGTGGGTGATGAATATTACTCCCATATTATTTTGTTGCTGAAGTTTTTTTATTAGTTGTAATATGGTTTTTTGCACTGTTACGTCAAGGGCGGTTGTAGGCTCATCACATATTAGTAACGACGGGTTGCAACTCATAGCCATGGCGATCATAACCCGCTGTTTTTGTCCGCCGCTTAACTGGTGAGGATAGCGGTTATAAATAAGAGCGGGATCGGGAAGCTGAGTGCTTTCAAATAAAGTGATCGTTTTCTGCTTTGCCTCATCTTTTGAAATTTTTTGATGAAGTATAATTGCTTCCTGTACCTGCCCGCCACAGGTATGAACAGGATTTAAAGAAGACATTGGTTCCTGGAAAATCATTGATATTTCATTTCCACGTACCTGCTGTAAATACTCCCGGGAGGCTTTTATAAGATCAACGTTCTTCCCATGTTTATCCGTAAATAATATTTCACCCTGTATATATTTTGCAGGAGGAGAAGGTAGTAATTGTAATATGGATAACGAGGTTACCGACTTACCTGACCCCGATTCTCCAACTATCGCCACCACTTCCCCGTTTTGAACATCTACCGATACATCTTTAACAGCAGTAAAAGCATTGCCTTCAGTGATAAAATCTACCTGAAGGTTTTGTATGGATAAGAGGTGTTTCACTCAATATATAAAACTAAATTGTAAATAGTCTTTTAAGTCCCTTCAGGGATTTAGGGCTCGAATTTAAAAGCGTAAGTGCCGTACCGTTAAGCCTCCGTTAATAAGCTGCTTTAACGAAGCTATTCCAATGCTTAAATGTTTTTCAACATAAGCCTTGGTTACTACAACATCGCTGGCTTCAGTTTTTACACCTTCGGGAATCATTGGCTGATCGCTTACCAGCAACAAAGCTCCTGTAGGTATCCTGTTATAAAAACCAACCATGAAGATGGTGGCAGTTTCCATATCAATGGCATAGGCTCTTACTTTTTGCAGGTATGCCTTAAAAACATCGTCATGTTCCCAAACGCGGCGATTGGTTGTGTAGACAGTGCCAGTCCAATAATCAACACCATAATCGCGAATAGTGGTAGAGATAGCTTTTTGTAAAGCAAAGGCCGGCATTGCCGGAACTTCAGGCGGAAAGTAATCTAACGAGGTTCCTTCTCCTCTTATAGCCGCTATCGGCAATATCAGGTCCCCTATTTTATTTCGCTTTTTTAAACCTCCGCATTTACCTAAAAACAACACAGCTTCAGGTTCTATTGCCGATAGTAAATCCATTACAGTAGCAGCACCCGGACTGCCCATACCAAAATTGATAATTGTAATTCCGTCTGCTGTTGCACATTGCATTGGCTTGTCTTCGCCCACAACCTCAACGTTATGAGAAGCGGCAAACATTCTAATATAATTACTAAAGTTCGTCAGTAATATGTACTTGCCAAAGTTGTCTAATTTTTCGCCCGTGTAGCGGGGAAGCCAGTTCTTTACAATATCGTCTTTTGTCTTCATAAGCTTCTTTATGGTTACTCTTTTTAAATTCTTCAGTTCCTCGCCTTTGGCCTTCTGCCTTTGGCCTTAAAATGGGATTCAGTAAATTTAGCGAATACTTTTGTCTAATGATTAAGATAGACTTCCCGTGCCATTCTTATAGGATTAAAAACGAAAGAGGTAAGGAGCTAATTTTTGACGAATGCCGGAAGCAATGGTTCCAACTAACGCCGGAGGAATGGGTACGACAGAACTTTCTGCAATACTTAATATATACAAAGCACTATCCCCCATCGTTGATTGCAGTTGAACGGGAAATTTCAGTAGGAGACTTAAAGAAGCGATGTGACATAGTAGTTTTTAAAAATTCAAAACCATGGATGATTGTGGAATGCAAAGAAATGAAGGCAGCGCTAAATGAAGCTGTAATAAAGCAAATACTTAATTACAATATTTCTTTGCGGGTATCTTACCTTGTAATTACCAACGGAACATCAACATTTGCGCTGATGCTTGAAGGAGAAAAGTTTACCTGGATCGATGAACTTCCTGTTTTTTAGAACAAGTTATGAAGTTTACATTAAGTTAAAACCTGGGCAATGACAGATATTTCAAAGCAGATTGAAGAATTGAGTGTCCAACTAAACGAGCTGCGAAGCAGGCAGTTAAAAATGACCAATGAAATGATTGGGTTGGAGAGGTAATTGGCAAAACTCAAATCTTCTATATTACCCTTAAGCCAGAACGATGAGGTGCATGAATATCTGTCGTCAGTGAAACAAGATAAAGAACCGTTCGTCGGATCTTTGCATACAGTAAAACAGCCATTACCATTTGCAAGAAAAAGCATTAGCAGTTCCTTTCACGTTACACAGGAATTGGAAGATTTTATTGGTACTAACCTGATAAGTAAAATAGGTATTATTATAACTATTATCGGTGTTTTTATAGGCGCTAAATATGCTATAGATAAAGAGCTGATAAGTCCTTTACTGCGTATCTTGTTTTCTTATCTCTTCGCCGCAGCCTTATTCTTTCTTGCACTTAAATTGAAGGATAAGTATGAAAACTTCAGCGCTATATTAATGGGAGGAGGCCTCGCCGTTACTTACTTTATTACCTACATCGCTTTTAGCTTCTACCAGCTATTTCCGCAAGGTGTTGCTTTTGCGATGATGATGCTTACAACTGCAGCGGCGGTCGGTGTAGCATTGTGGTACAATCAAAAAATTATTGCATTTATAGGGCAGGTGGCTGCTTATGCAATTCCTTTTTTACTGGGCGACAGAAGTGGAAATGCAGCAGTCTTATTTGCCTACATTTCAATTATTAATATTGGCTTGCTTGTATTATCATTTAAAAAAGACTGGAAAATTTTATATCATACTGCTTTCTTTCTTACCTGGGTAATTTATGCTTTTTGGGAAGTTGGCAGCAGCAATAGTGCTTCTAAATTTTCAACCGGTTTAATTTTTTTAACGATAAACTTTTTTACGTTCTACGTTACATTTCTTTCGTATAAGATTTTGAAAAAGCAGATGTACCAATTGGGAGAAATTGCTATTCTGTTATTAAATGCTTTGTTTTTCTTTTTCCTGGGCACTTATCTTATTAGCGAAAACTTTACTTCGGACAGGCCACTTACGTGGTTTACACTTACTAATGCACTTATTCATTTCATAGCCGGTTACCTCATCTACCATATTAAGCTTGCTGATAAAACAGTGTTCCAGTTTATATTTGGTCTTGCCCTTTTGTTTATTACTGTTGCCATACCTATCGAACTTAATGGAAGCTGGGTAACCCTGCTTTGGACTATTGAAGCAACGGCTTTATTTCATGTAGCTTTTGCAAATAACCGTGGATTGTATTTAGAGATTGCATTGCCTTTAGTTATTATTGCTTCACTAAGTCTTATACAGGATTGGGGCAATGTTTATCCTTATATCAGAGGAATTTCTTTTAAAATAACGACACAACCTTTTGCTAATGTAAATTTTTGGTTATCGTTGTTTGTATGTTCCTGCTTTGGTTATATGAGCTATGTTTCAGGAAAGGCTTTGCTGCAAGATATATCTCGTAATACGCATTCTTTCTTTGTTAAGGCGCTTCCTGTTATTTTCGCGTGTTTACTGTACTTCACTTTTTATAATGAAATTCATTTAGCATGGGATGTAGTTATTCAGAAGAGTAATGGCCTTTATAGCAATTATCAAATTCTGCAAACTGTTTCGTTGCTTATATTTTCATGCGTGTATGTTGCTGTTTTAATTTACGTTAATTCGGGATGGTTTAAAAAGGCGCAAATTCGTTCTTTGCTGCTTTTTGCCGCCGCAGTTGTAAATATGGTAATGGTGATAAAGGGATTATATGCTTTAGGTGAACTTCGTGAAAATTACCTGCAACAGATTGGCTCTTCACCTTCGAAGTGGCTTATCATCATTCGTTATTTTTGTGTAATAGCGTTAGCAGTTTTATGGATAAGTGCCTGGAGAGATATTAAAGCAAGCTACACATCCTCATCTTTATGGATTTTCTTTTCGTTGTTATTCAACTTCACTTTGCTTAGCCTTATTTGTAACGAGTTTATCAATTGGATGGATTTGGCCGGATACTCCAACCAATATAAACTTGGCCTTAGCATTATTTGCGGAGTGTATGCATTAGCGTTCATTTTTGCCGGAATTATAAGAAAGAAAAAACATTTGCGTATGGGCGGGATGTGTTTGTTTGGATTAACCTTATTGAAATTATTCTTTTACGATTTGTCGTCTCTCTCTACTATTTCTAAAACAATTGTTTTACTGATGCTGGGTATTTTGTTGCTGGTAGCATCTTTCCTTTATAACAAATACAAAGATTTGCTTTTTACTAAAGAGGAATAGTTCTTAGATCAACTCATATTATTAGGTAGTAATAGCAGGTTAAGAATGTGTATCAAAACAATCCCCGGCCAAAAGACCAGGGATTGTTTTATTATAAACTTCTTACTTCTTTTAAGGAAATATACCAAGCTCAGCATAACTGGTACCCACCTTATTAATAGCACACACATAAGCTGCGGTGCGCATATCGGGTATATCCGGGTTCGATCTCCAGATGTCCATTATTTCGCGGGTTGCTGTTATCATGGTTTCTTCCAGGCCGCTATGAACAAGGTCAACTTCGTCGGCACCATGCTCTATAAATAACTTTTCTCCTTCACTAACCTCTTTTCCGGTAAGCTCTTCAATCTGGCCAAGGATGTGTTTATTCATGTTTTCGGTAAAGCGTTTCTCCATGCGGCCATAGCGTACATGACTTAAGTTTTTCAACCATTCAAAATAACTTACCGTTACCCCACCGGCATTCAGGTACATATCAGGAATTACTAATGTTCCTTTGGTTGCAAAAACTTCATCAGCTTCAGGAGTTAAAGGACCATTTGCTGCTTCACCTATAATTTTCGCTTTTATGCGTGGTGCATTTCCTCCGTCTATTACATTTTCCAATGCAGCAGGAATAAGAATGTCACATTCAAGTTCGAGGGCATCAGTTGTTAATTTAAGGTTGGTTCCTCCCGGAAAGTTTAATATTGTTCCACTCGCTGTTCTATGTTGAAAAACTTCTTCTTCGTTTAAACCATCTGCGTTATAAATGGCACCTTCCCACTCAGCAATAGCAATTACTTTTGCGCCGCCTTCTCTAAAATATTTCGCAGTGTGATAACCTACATTTCCTAAGCCTTGTACTACAACGGTTTTGTCTTTAATACCAGTGGTTAAATCTAATTTTTGCATAACAACAGCCATGCTGCAAACCTCTCTTATGCCAAAAAAGACACCCATTCCTGTTGCTTCAGTCCGGCCGCGAACACCACCCTGCGATACAGGCTTCCCGGTTACACAGCCGGCAGAGTCTACTTCTCCCGGATGCATGGCAACATAAGTATCAAGTATCCAAGCCATCTCTCTCGCACCTGTTCCATAATCGGGGGCGGGTACGTCTATTCCGGGGCCTATAAAATTCTTTTTAACTAATTCGGATGTATAGCGGCGTGTAATCTTTTCCAGCTCAAACGAGGTATATTTTTTGGGATCTATTTTAATACCACCTTTAGCTCCGCCAAAAGGAACGTTTACAATAGCACATTTGTAGGTCATCAGGGCTGCAAGTGCCATAACCTCATCCTGGTTAACAGCCATGCTAAACCGTATACCGCCTTTGCAGGGGGTTTTATGATGACTGTGTTGTACACGGTAGGCTTCAATTACTTCTATGTTGTCTCCGATTCGTACAGGAAACTTCATGCGGTAAACACTATTGCATGCTTTTATCTGCTCAAGAATGCCTATATCCCATTTTGTAAATTTTGCCGCTTTATCAAAGCTTTTTATTACACTTTCAAAGAAGCTGTACTCTATACTTTCTGACATGTTTTTTTAAGTTTTTAATTTGGCTAAGCAGTTATCGACCTCACCTTCAATCCCTCTATCCTCATCCACGCGGCTGACACCTTCCTCCTGCAGGGATGCGAAATGGAAGTAAAATTTTAAGGAGATGGGAGGCCGGGCATTTAATTTTTACTGAATTTTTTCACTCACACATACAGCTTTTAACCTTTATGAAAGTGCATATTAAAATTGTCGCTGGTTCGTTCAATTGTTCAATCCTTTCAATCGTGAGCTCTTTTTTCAAGCTTTGTTATTTTTTGGTCCAGCCTTACTACATATAACAATAGGCCCCCCAAAATGATTAGTACAACAGCGGCTACTACGTAAATTTTTCCTTCGCTTCGCATAAAGCCTTCCTTGCTTTCACGAGTTGCTAAAGCAACTTCCTGCGCCATTGCCACGGCTGCTATAATAGTAGCAATTGGCACTAAAAATATTTTTTTATAGTCAACCATTTGCGAGCTGTTTTTCTTTTAATTGTTCTACCCTAATTTGAAGTGTGGTAATCCATGCGCCCAATAAAGTCCATCCCAACACTGCAGGCCAGAATACCAAACGCATCCCCGGGTCAAGGTCTTTTCCATTCAATCCCGGGTTTCCCTCAACACCCTGTCCGCCCGGATGAAGACTTTCTACCATACGTGGAATAATCCAGATAGTAGGAATAAGAATTGCACACGAGAAGATATTATATACTGCTGCTACCTTTGCTCTTTTATCCATTTCAGGTATTGAATTTCGCAAAACAAAATAAGCTGCATACACTAATAAAGCTATTGCAGCGCTTAATTGTTTTGGATCATTGCTCCAGAATTCGCCCCAGGTATAATTTGCCCAGATAGAGCCGGTAATCATCCCAAGTATTCCGAAAACAATTCCGGTTTTTGCATAAGCTGCCGAGTAAATATCAGCATGTAGTGAAGGTTTGTTAAGATACTTAATAGCATATATAACAGAGGTGATAAGCATCACCATCATTGCAAACCACATTGGTACGTGAAAAAACAGGTTACGGATGGTTTGATAAAGATTACCAATGATAGGTACCTTAATGAGAAAGCCCGCAGTAAACGTATAAACTAAAAGAATAACTGATAGTATTTTCCACCAGGATTTTCTAATCATGGTTGTTCGATTTTAGGCTAATAGCACGAAGTTTGTATATCAGCCTTTATAAATTTTAAGCAGCAAAAATAGGGGAATTGGGAGTATGATGTACAAGCTGATGTATGATGGATGATGGATGAAGGATAATGTATGATTGCTGATGTATAATGTATGATTGCTGATGGATGATGTATGACTGCTGATCGATGATGTATGATTGCTGATGTGTGGTTTCAGATATATTATTTCTGATTTCTAATGATATTAGAAGATGCATAGCTTTTCCGACTTTTGATTTTTGAATTTACTTCTTACCGTCATACTTCCGTCTTCACACATTATACATCCTACATCAAAAAATCATACATCCTATTAATCCTTCCACAGAAACGGAAATAAAATGATTGCTAACACTACGATCATTATATCTAACCCGATTAATAAAAGAACCATTTGCCCAAGCCCTGCCTGTATAACCGAAGAAAAAGCTATGGTTGAAATTTTCATAAGCAATAATAGCTGTGGGATTATTATAGGAAATCCTAAAATAGCCATCATTGCTGCCTGTTGTTGTGCTTTGGCTGCAATGGCTGCTAAAAAAGTAAATACAAGGCTTAAGCTTATTCCACCTAAAGTTGCTAATCCAAGAAACTGCAGTGGTTGACGAAGCGGATTACCCAATAATAAAAGAAAGAGTAATAAGCTTAAAATGCTCATGATAAGCATAAGTAATCCATTAAAAAGAAGTTTTGATAAGACAAAGTCGCGCGGCCCGGCAATAGAGTAGAAGTACAGCATACGGCCTTTACTTTCCTGCAGAAAACTTTTTGCAACTGCATTTATACATACAAATAATTGTATCATCCAAAACAAGCCGTTCCAAACATCATCTTCAGGCCGGCCCATTGCCAGGTATAAAACAAATATCGTGGATGACACATATAATAAGACGCCATTAAAACTATACTGCTGCCGTATTTCGAGCAGCAGATCTTTTTTAAAGAGAGCGAGGATAGCTTTGAGGGAGTTCAATTAAAATCTCGAATTTTAAGCATAGAAATTTTTACAAAATCCTTGTCATTCGTTATAAGAACAGCATTTTTATAAATTGCCGTACCGGCAATAATTGCATCGGGAAGTTTAACTTTAAAATTTGCTCTTATATCTGTAATGATATCTAAAAGTTGAAGATTATCACTTGCCAACTCTGTTACATCTATCTTTGAAATAAAGTCTAATAAAAGCTTTTTATCCGGCTCTTTAATACCAGTAAAAGAGAGAAACTCTAAAACCGAAATGATAGATATGCCGAGTGAAGTACGGGAGGTTAACTCTCTAAGTTTAGGGTTTCCTTGTAAGAACGAGATTAATGCATTGGTATCCAACAGATATTTAATCCCATTCATCCCTTAGTTTTTTTTGTTCTGCTAAAGCATCCCCTTTCCAATGCATTTTGCCAAAAAATTCGCTAAGAGTATTCTGCTTCTCGTCTGCATCTTCCAACTGTAAAATAATCACTTCAAGCTTTTTGTTTTCATACTCTTTAGGAAGTTCGATTGTAAGCGGATTTGATGAGTTTTCAATTATTTTTCTAACAGAATTCATTCTTAAAATTAATAAATATTCCCTATCCTTCGTTGTAACATTTACGGCACCGTGGTTCGTAAATGTCTTTTTCACCTACCAACACCTGGCCTTCAGTTCTTGTTTTGCGGTAAGAGATATTAGCAAGGTTGCCGCAACGTACACAGATAGCGTGTAATTTGGTAATAAAATCCGCGATAGCTAAAAGCTTAGGCATTTGTCCGAAAGGACGACCCAAATAATCCATATCCAGCCCTGCAACAATTACACGTATTCCCTGCAAAGCAAGGGTTTCGCATACGTAAATAATTTCGTCATCAAAAAACTGGGCTTCATCAATACCAACAATGTCAACATCTCCTGCCATTAACAAAATAGTCTGTGAGTTGTCAATGGGAGTAGATTGTATATAATTAGAATCATGGCTTACAACATTGTTCTCATCGTAGCGAACATCAATAGCAGGTTTAAAAATTTCTACTTTAAGATTAGCGATCTTTGCCCTCTTCAACCTCCTTATCAATTCTTCGGTTTTTCCGCTAAACATGCTTCCGCAAATAACTTCAATCCATCCACGACGTTCACCATAAATGTGAGGTTCAATAAACATTATGAATATAACTTGTTATTCTCAGCAAAGAGTTAGTAATTTTAATTTTTGTAAGCATACTAACCTCCAAAAGTATATTATCCCATGGAAAGAGTGGGCGTTTTAATAAATAAATTGCAGGAGCAGTTACTCCAAAAGGCCGATGTTCAGAATATGTTGGTTACTGTTCAATTATTGCAAAAAGAGTTACTGCTTCATGTAAATCAAACTAATGGCAACGGTGCCGCTAAAGTATCAGTGGTTGTTCCGAGTGCAATGAGTATAACAGGCCAAAGGGTTGTCGGTGAAGAAAAATATAAACCTGCGCCAAAGCCTGAACCAGAACCTGTACCTATTAACGAGCCTATTTCCGAACCTGCTTCGCCTGTTCCTGAGCAGCCGCCTTTACCTACTCCAAAACCCGAACCTGAGCCGATCCCTCATTTTGTTGAGCAGAACCCCCGTCAACGGGTTTTTGCGCCAAGAGAAGAAAAAGGTAGATGGGCTTTAGATCCTATGCTTGAAATTCCCACGTTAGCACATCAGGAAAGAGTTTATGAATTGAACGACTCAATGGTTAGTGGAGAGAATTCGTTGAACGACAAACTGAAGGAGAACAAAACAGAAATGGGTTCAAGGTTACAGGAAACTCCTATCCGTGATCTTAAAAAGGCCATTACTATTAACGACCGGCACCGCTTTATACATAAGTTATTCAGGGGGGATGAAACAATGTATGAACGCAGTATAAAAACGATCAACAGTTTTAATATTTCCGCAGAAGCTGAATATTGGATACAAAGAGAATTGAAAGTAAAGCTGGGTTGGAACAACAATGAGGATTTGGTAAAAACTTTTGATCAGTTGGTTAAGAGGCGGTTTGCCTGAATAAATTTGATGATTTGATTGGTTGATCCTTTTTTGCTGTAAACATATTTTCTGGAAACTTCACATGCCAATTCATATCCCTGATCTTTTTTTAGAAGAAAATCTAATTTGTTCTCTAACTGCAGTGAGCTATTTATACTTATTCCTCCGCCTGCATTAACTAATTCAATTACCTCGTAATATTTTTTATAGTCCGGGCCAAAAACCACAGGCTTGCCATAGACAGCCGCTTCCAAAACATTATGAACACCGTCTTCTCCAAACCCTCCACCCACATAACTAACTGTTGCATACTTATATAAACGGCTAAGCGTTCCTATATTATCAATGATAATTGTATTAATAGTTGCTGCAATTGGGTTGCTTATTTCCGAATAAAAAATGGAGCGCTTATATAAACGTTTACATTCTTTAAGCCGTTCCTGGCTAATATGGTGCGGCGCGATAATAAAGCGAATATTATTTTTTGTATTTGCATAATGATTGAGTTGTTCATCATCCTCGCTCCATGTACTGCCTGCAACAATTACTTCATGCCCGGCGCAAAAGTTATCAAAGAAGGGTATAGGTTCAAAATTTTCAGCAATTTCAATTACCCGGTCGAAGCGGGTATCCCCGCTTAGGGAAACATTGTCTTGTATTCCAATAGAATTAAGCAACGAAACCGACTCTTTATTTTGAACAAATAGATGTAAAAAGCACCGTAACATGTTACGGTGAAAATGTCCATAGGATTTGAAAAAGGGCTGCGTTTTTCTGAAAATCCCGGAAATTAAAAGCAAAGGAACGTTCCGCTTTTTTGCTTCCTGCAAATAAAAATGCCAGAACTCGTACTTGATAAATAAGATGAGCGAAGGCTTTACAACATCAAAGAAAGCACGGGCATTACGTGGTGAGTCAGTTGGTAAATAAAAAATATAATCAGCGCCGGTATAATTCTTTCTTACTTCATAACCTGATGGAGAAAAGAAGGTTAATAGAATTTTACATTTAGGATTTTCAATTTTTAATTTCTCCAAAAGCGGCCTGCCTTGTTCAAATTCACCTAAAGAAGAGCAATGCACCCATATAATTTCTTCTCCCGGAACAACAACTTTCTTCATCCTTTCCAGCAAATGTCGTCGCCCTTGAATCCAAAGTTTAGCTTTGGGATTAAACGGAGATACAGTTTTTATAGTTAGAGAATAAAGATGAATAAAAAGGCGGTACAAAAATTTCTCCACAGTAGAAGCAAGTTTTAAAACAAAAGTAGTCGTCAAAATTGCTTCATTTTGTAATAATTGCGTAAATGACTTTTTGATGTAGCTTTGCCGCCGCGCAAAAAATTGAAATATGAGGCCCATCCAAATGGTGGATACCAAAAATCAATATTTAAAAATAAAGGATGATGTGGACGAAGGGATTCGGGCTGTACTCGATAGCGCGGCATACATAAATGGCAAATTCGTTCATGATTTTGCCCGCAATTTATCTACCTATTTAAGTGTAAGGCATACTATCCCTTGTGCAAATGGCACCGATGCTTTGCAAATAGCCATGATGGCATTGGATCTTCAACCGGGGGATGAGGTAATCACTCCTTCTTTTACCTATATTGCCACTACGGAGGTAATTGCCTTACTTAAACTAACCCCTGTTTTTGTTGACGTTGATGCGGCAACTTTTTGCATTGATCCATCTGCTGTTGAAGAAGCTATCACCGAAAAAACCAAAGCTATTGTTCCGGTTCATTTATATGGTCAGGCTGCTAATATGGAAGAAATAATGGCCATTGCAGAAAAGCATCATTTATTTGTTATTGAAGATAACGCTCAGGCCATAGGATGTGATTATACTTTCAGGGACGAAACAGTAAAAAAAACAGGAACTATCGGAACAATAGGGGCCACCTCATTTTATCCGTCAAAAAATCTGGGTGCTTTTGGTGATGGCGGTGCCATTTTTACCAACAACGATACATTGGCAGAAAAGTTAAGAATGATAGCTAATCACGGCCAAAAGGAAAGATATTATCATGATATTGTAGGCTGCAATTCGCGGTTAGACTCTTTGCAGGCAGCTATTCTTGATGTAAAACTGAAGCATCTTGATGAATATATTAAAGCACGCAGAAAAGCAGCCTCATTTTATGACCATGCCTTTGAAGGCAGTAAAAACATCACTGTTCCGTATACCGCTGATTACACTAATCATGTATATCATCAGTACACAATATTATTGAAAGATGCAGACCGCAACGGGTTGAATAAATACCTGGCAGAACAAAACATTCCCTCGATGATTTATTATCCTGTACCTGCTCATAAGCAAAAAATGTTTTCCGCATTTGCAGGCAGCAATTATCAATTGCCGGTATCTGATTATTTGTCAGATAAAGTAATTTCCTTACCAATGCATACCGAGCTTGATGAGGAACAATTACAGTATATTACGGATCATGTTTTAAACTTTGTAAACAATTAATTGAAATTATATGAAGATCGCTGTTGTGGGAACGGGCTATGTTGGCCTTGTTACAGGAACCTGTTTTGCTGAAACAGGCAATTATGTATGTTGCGTTGATATTGACGAAAAAAAAATCAACAAACTCAGTGGTGGGCAAATAACAATATTTGAGCCCGGTCTTGAAAAGCTGTTTCAACGTAATCTTAAAGAGGAAAGACTGTCCTTTACCACTAATTTGGAAAAAGGCATTAAAGATGCCCAGGTTATCTTTTTAGCTTTACCCACGCCTCCCGGCGAGGATGGCAGCGCTGATCTGAAATACATTCTTGGTGTAGCTAACGACCTTGGAAAGATCATGAAAGATTACAAGGTTATTATCGATAAAAGCACGGTTCCTGTCGGCACTTCTAAAAAAGTACATGCTGCTATCGCAAAAAATGCAAAGGTTGAATTTGATGTGGTAAGCAATCCTGAGTTTTTACGCGAGGGTGTGGCCGTAGATGATTTTATGAAACCTGACCGTGTAGTTATTGGTACTTCTTCAGAAAAAGCAAAGGAAATACTTGATGAATTATACGCTCCGTTCGTTCGCCAGGGAAACCCCGTAATCTTTATGGATGAAGAATCTGCAGAACTAACTAAATACGCAGCAAATGCATTTCTTGCTACAAAAATCACCTTCATGAATGAGATTGCAAGATTATGTGAACTAGTGGGGGCTGATGTTGATCTTGTACGTAAAGGAATTGGCAGCGATGAAAGAATTGGCAGGAGGTTTTTATTTCCGGGCATTGGTTATGGCGGAAGTTGTTTTCCTAAAGATGTAAAAGCGCTGGTAAAATCTTCGCAGGATGTTAACTACGATTTTAGAATTCTGAAATCAGTTGAAGAAGTTAATGAAATTCAGAAGTTAACATTAATACCAAGAATTAAAGAATACTTCGGATCGTTAGAAGGCAAAACAATAGCCATGTGGGGACTGGCTTTTAAACCTAATACAGATGATATTCGCGAAGCGCCGGCCTTAATTATGATTGATGAATTAGTGAAAGCAGGAGCTAACATTAAAGCTTTTGATCCGGAAGCAATGAATAACGTGAGGGCATTATATGATGATGAAAATATTACCTTCTGCGAAACCCAATATGATACCCTTAAAAAAGCTGATGCACTTATTATTGCTACAGAATGGCCCGAATTCAGAACACCTGACTTTGAAAAAATGCAGGCTTTATTGAAATCAAAAGTAGTGTTTGACGGGCGTAATGTTTTCGATCTGGATAAAATGGAAAAATTAGGGTTTTATTATTCAAGCATTGGCAGAAAAACCATTAATAACAAAACTGCTTCATCGTCATCAAATAAAAGATCGGCAGAAAAACCAATTTTAACCGCACAATAGTTATGAATAAAAAAAGAATTTTAATTACGGGGGCCGCAGGCTTCCTTGGCTCTCATTTGTGCGACCGGTTTTTAAAAGAAGGGTATCATGTAATAGGAATGGATAATCTAATTACAGGCGACCTACGAAATATAGAGCATCTTTTTAAGCGTGACGATTTTGAGTTTTACCACCACGATGTTTCAAAGTTTATTCATGTTCCCGGCCAAATAGATTATATACTTCACTTTGCATCGCCTGCCAGCCCTATCGATTATTTAAAAATTCCCATTCAAACCTTAAAAGTAGGTTCTTTGGGAACACATAATTGTTTGGGATTAGCGCGTGAAAAAAAGGCAAGGATACTTGTTGCATCTACGAGTGAGATTTACGGCGATCCGCTAATTCATCCGCAAACAGAAGAATATTGGGGAAATGTAAATCCTGTTGGTCCGCGTGGGGTATATGATGAAGCTAAACGTTTTCAGGAAGCTATCACTATGGCTTATCATACTTTCCATAATGTGGAAACAAGGATCATAAGGATCTTTAACACTTACGGACCAAGAATGAGATTGAACGACGGCCGCGCACTACCTGCCTTTATAGGCCAGGCATTAAGAGGCGAAGACCTAACTGTATTTGGCGACGGTTCGCAAACAAGGTCGTTCTGTTATGTAGATGATTTAGTGGAAGGCATTTATCGCTTATTGATGAGTGATTATGCCTCGCCAGTTAACGTAGGAAATCCGGTTGAAATTTCATTAAAGGATTTTGCTGAAGAAGTAATCAGGTTAACAGGAACCGATACAAAAATTGTTTACAAACCTTTGCCCGTCGATGATCCAAAACAAAGACGTCCGGATATTACCAAGGCAAAAGAAATATTAGGTTGGGAACCTAAAGTTTCCAGGTCAGAAGGGCTAAAAATTACTTACGAATATTTTAAGTCGTTGCCAAAAGAAGAATTAATTAAACAGCCTAAGGAATTTAAAAGCCATTAGATATTTATCTGTCAATAATAGGCCAAGTCCGCTCTGGGCTTGGCTTCTTATTTAAACATTATTTTCGAACTAATATTAAGCCATTAATTGCGGTTAGAAATATTAGCAGCTATATAAAAACTAAACCATGCAAAACATACTTGTTACAGGAAAAAACGGGCAGTTAGGAAATGAGATACAAGTATTAGCTTCTGCATACCCCCATTATAATTTTTTATATACTGACATTGCCGAACTTGATATTACCAATAAACAACTTGTTTCTGATTTTTTTAATGAACATAAACCTGTTACTTGTATTAATGCCGCTGCTTATACGGCTGTAGACAAAGCTGAAACTGAAAGGGAACTTGCTTTTAAAGTAAATGCTGAAGCAGTAAAAAATCTTGCGCAAGCCTGTAAAAAATGCACCACTCAATTTATTCACGTTTCTACAGATTATGTTTTTAATGGGTTAGCAACAAGTCCTTATAAAGAAGACGACCCGACAGATCCGGTTAACTATTATGGCTATACAAAATTAAAAAGCGAGGAATTTGCTATTGCTGAATGTCCTTCATCCATCATCATTAGAACTTCCTGGGTGTATAGTACTTTCGGTAATAATTTTGTAAAGACGATGCTTCGGTTAATGACGGAAAGAAAAAGCGTTAGTGTAGTGAATGACCAGGTAGGTTCCCCAACCTATGCCGCAGATCTTGCACAAGCAATTTTGCAAATAGCTACCCTAAAGCAGAAAACAGAAGGTATCTACCATTATTCCAATAACGGAGAAATTAGTTGGTTTGATTTTGCAACTGCCATAAAAGAAACTTCACCCAGTAGTTGTGTAGTGAATCCAATTCCAACTTCTGCTTATCCTACACCTGCTAAAAGGCCGGCTTATTCAGGATTTAATAAAGAAAAAATCCAGGAAACTTTTCAGCTTTCAATTGCTGATTGGAAAGTAAGCTTGCAAAACTTTTTTGAGAGATTAAAGGCTAATGTTTAGCAGACTAGCTTTTACTACCGCGCAAGAAAAAGACTTTGCTTCTTTGCCCGAAGAAAAATAAAATATACATCTCTTTTGTAAATGGTATTGCCATTAAAAATGGTAGAGAGAAAAGAAAAGTGAGCCTTGCACACATTTAGGTAAAGAAATTGGAAATAATACCTTAGTCATCACTGTTCAAATTCAAATTGTAGACCCAGCGTTAAAATACCTAAAAACTCTCTTACTGTATTTATCTGAGGTGTTTTTTTTGATTGCTTTATATTAAATGAATTATCATCTGTTATTGGTGCGTTCAATTCCGGTGTTAATGCTTCAATGTCTTCTTTCAGAAATTTTATTATCTAATCTGTAATTTCATAAAATGGATTACAGTATCC
>MWYU01000449.1 GCA_002050375.1 Chitinophagales bacterium 62-2 | reverse complement strand
TAATTCTGCCTTACCAGTTTTATAAATTTTTTCTTTTTCATTGTTAACCACATTTGCAATGCCTGCCGCTTCTGCTGCTGCCTTTTCCGGGATTGATTTTTTACCAGTTTCTTTTTTTGCTTGTTTGTTATCGGAAGCTTCTTTTTCGGCAGCTTTTGTTGTAGGTTCGGCTTCTATTGCAGCCTGCATTTTCTTTGCTTGTTTTACAGGTATTTTTTTAACTGGTTTCTTTTTGGGTGCTTCTTTTTCAGCAGCTTCTTTTGGCTCGGAAGCTTCCAATTCACTTGTATTTTCCATAATACTTTTATTACCTGGTTGAGTATTTAAATCACTAACTGTTTTATCCTCCCGAAGTCTCAAAAATATTGGATGCCGAAGCTTTCCATCACTTGTCCATTCAGTGAATTTAAGTTCACATACATACTTTGGTTCAACCCATGTTACCGGCATGTTCGTTTTTACTTTCTCAGTAAAAGGAGATGTTTCTCTAATTAACGGCTGAAGCTTAGCAGATATTTCTTTCAGTAACTCTGTATTGAAACCCGAGCCCGTATGACCGATATAGGTGAATTTGCCCTCTGCAAAAATGCCTAACACTAAAGCGCCAAAATATTTTCTTCCCCCGCGTGGTGCAGTGAAACCAGCTATAACGGCCTCATCCGATTTATGGTGCTTAATCTTCAACCAGTCAGCAGAGCGTTTGCCGGGGTAATAGTGGCTGTCTTTTTTCTTTGCCATTATACCTTCAAGGTTC
Organism: Chitinophagales bacterium 62-2; assembly: GCA_002050375.1. GTDB lineage: Bacteria > Bacteroidota > Bacteroidia > Chitinophagales > Chitinophagaceae > Segetibacter. The sequence goes on along the minus strand of MWYU01000449.1, from coordinate 6,002 downwards.
TTCTGCTTGCTTACCTCAAAAAAGTCCTCGCCACTCTCTTCAATATGATCGCTGTATTTTACAATAGGGTTATTTTCTATTAATACCTTTAGAAGATTTTTTCTTTCAATGAGAGGAAGAGAATACAGTTTCTTACCATTCAATTCAAGTAAGTCAAACACATAGTAAAGTAAAGGCAGGTGAGTGTTCTCTGAATAATATTGAAGTTTTTGGAAGTCAGGATTACCTTCTTCATTTATTACCACCACTTCGCCATCTAACACCGCATGTATATCCAGCATTAAAAGCTCCTGGTAGATCGGCTGGTATGCGGATATAAATGAATTACCATTGCGCGAATAAAACTTTACATCACCTTCATTCACTTCAGCTATTGCGCGGTAACCATCCCACTTAATTTCGTAGATCCAGTTTTCATCTGAAAATGGAGTATCAGTATCTTTTGCAAGCATTGCAGGAATGTAATCACTTAACTTTCTTGCTGCTTCCTCTTTTCGTGGAGGACGATTGGTAGCTTTTTTTGAAGTAAGTGTTTCCTGTACCGGAGTTTTATTTTCTGTTTTACTAAAGTCTCCGCCTAATGAGTCCTTAGGGTTCGAGGCTTTTTTTTTACCAGCTTTTCAGGTTTATTTTCTGCCAGCCATTTGTTTATAGGAGAATTTTTAGGAGTATCCTCTTCACTATTATAAGGTTCATTTACAGCGAAATCATCGCGGTGCTTAACCAGGAGCCAACTATTAGAATCGCTGCCTTTTAACCTTACCAGAGCAAACTCACCTTTAAGTTTTTTTCCCCTCAGTTTAAACTTTAGGTTACCTGCCTCAATCCCGGCATGTAATAGTTTTACTTTTTTTGCATATTCTGTTACAATTCTTTCCGGACCCTTTTCATCAACAGCATCGTATGTTCCGTTGTCCCATATTTCAACTATTCCTGCACCATAATTACCTTCGGGAATGACACCGGCAAAATCTTTATAATCATAAGGATGATCTTCTACCATCATTGCCAAACGCTTATCCGTCGGGTTTAAACTTGGACCTTTTGGCACGGCCCAACTTTTAAGTACTCCGTCTAATTCAAGCCTGAAATCGTAGTGCAAATGAGAAGCTTTATGCCGCTGGATGACAAAAACCAAATTTTCATCAGATACTTCCGGCTTCTTGCCTGAAGGCTCCGAGGTTTGTTTAAAATTTCTTTTATCGTTATAGGTGGCTAAACTCATAATTTAGGATGCTTTCTTTTTCTTAGCAGTTAAGCTGGCTTTTAGTTGAGACATTAAATCTTCGGTAGCACTATGAACCACATGCATTTTTGTAGCTGCAGGTTTAGCACCTTGCGACTTAGCCTCAATTACTTTCATTAACTCAGCACTATAAGTATCTTTAAATGCAGATATATCAAATTTTGAAGTAAGCTGATCTATCAATGAAATAGCCATATCGAGTTCGCCCTTTTTTATTTCGGCTTCTTCGGGCAAATGCAGTTCGGAAGAATTGCGTATCTCTTCAGCAAAACGTATGCGGTTTAAGAGGATTACTTTATCGGAAGGACGTATAATAGCAAGACCTTCTTTGCTACGCATCACAAAGGTAGCAATGCCAACCTTTTTTGTTTTTTGCAATGCTGCTCTTAATAAAGCATAAGCTCTTACCCCGCTTTTATCTGGCTCCAAATAATAAGGCGTTTCAAAATAGATGCTGTCAATCTCTTCTTCCTTACAAAAATCGCTTATCTCAATTGTTTTTGTTTTTTTAGCGTTGGCTGCTTCAAAATCCTTCTCATCTAATATAACATATTTGTCGTCCATCTTATACCCCTTAACTATATTATCCCAATCAACAGGCTTGCCTGTTTTTTCGTTAACCCGCTGGTACTTGATATGCGACAGATCAGTTTTATCAAGCATGTCTAAATTAAGCTCACTGCGTTCTGTGGCGCTATACATTTTAACAGGTATGTTTACCAACCCAAATCCTATGGCACCAGTCCAGATAGATCTCATAATTTAAAATTTAACTAGTTTACAATCTTTATATCAACCGGGATGAAGTACTTCGAATGTTACTGTAAAAAAACGAGTGTTTATGCAGTTCTATGGAGACCTTTTCTTTTTTTAATTCCCTTATCCTCCTTTTAATAACCGTGTATTTCTTAATTAGCTCTGTTCGTTTAATTGTGCATAAACCCTCTAAATACTGTGTATAAGTTTCGTGCCTGTTTATAGTAAAAGAATACTCATTTTCTGTTCAAAACAACTGCTTCTTTCGAGGAAATTTGTCTACATATAATTAACCTTTTAGTTTCATTTCCAATTAATTATAAAAAAGTTATTAGCACATTGCTTTAAACATTTTTACTTTAGTGATAAGAACCTGCTTGAAATGGCATGGTTTTATAACTGCTATACCAGGAAATCATTCTTTTCTATATTCACTCTTTAAATTTATTGATGATGAAAAAACCTTTCAACAATCTGAACGGACAAGACGAGTTCATGGATGAAAATTATTCTTATACTTCGGCAAACACAATTACATCTGCTTTATCTGTAGACGATGATCTTGATGAAGATGACGACGATGATGATGTGGATGTAGACGATGATCTGGACAATGATGACGATGATGACGATGATGACGTTGATGATGTAGATGACGTAGATGATGTGGATGTAGACGATGATACCGTGGCGGATGAAGAACCTGTAATAGGTGATGACGATCTGGATGACGACCTAACCCTGGATGACGATGATGATGAGGATGACGATGATGACCTTGTTTAGTAGTTTAAGCATAAAAAAGAACCTTCTTTAAGGTTCTTTTTTATGCTCCGTTCTCTTTCAATAAAGCTTATTTAGATTTTAAATAATCATGTACTAATTGTATTGCATCCTGTGCATAATTAACCTGAACGTCGTACGGATGTTTTTCTATAGAAGTGAGACGTTTTGCTAAAACTATTTCTTGTTCATAAGCCAAAGAAAAATAAGCAAAAAGACCTTCTTCTTCACATTCAGGAACAATGGCTGCATAACCTGTAATTCCAATTCCATAATTACTTAAAAACATCTTACTAACCTCAACAGCCATTGTATTTGCAATACGCTGTTCTATACAATTAGTCTTTTGTGCGAGAATAGGTTCTACGTTCAAATGCCGCGTTTTTTGTCCCAGGTTGTATGCTGTAATGCCTCCCTGATAGTATTTTGATGCATCCATTGGAACTGAAAATGCAGCCTGTAAATTACCTGAAGTAACGCTCTCTGCAATTGCGATTGTTTGCTGGTTATCAACTAATATATCTTTTATTGAGTTGAGTAATTCATCACTATAAATCATACTAACTATTATATCAATATTTGTAAAATTAAAAATGGAGCCCGGCTTTTTACAATCTGGCTCCATAGCTTTCATTTGTTCTGACTGAATTTTTTAATAATAGCTCCGGTATCGTTTAATCTCCAGGTATGCCTGATATGACGGTTTATTTTAAGAGTTTCCCTGTCCACCTGTTGCTGCCCCGCTGCCACTGACATCACCACCTGCACTTCCTGCGCTGCTGCTTTCTGTAGACGAGTCAATATTTTCAGGCAGGCCTGCACCTCCAATTTTACCGTTTTGCATATTTCCTTCGTCTGCATCCAATGCAGCTCTACTTTCATTCATTCCCATATCGTTGCCGGTTGTGCCTTCCTGGCCTCCCGGAACTTGTTTATCATTATCACTACTTGCCATAATTACCTCCTTTATATTCTTTTAAGATTTTGTTAGTTAGTTAAATATCAAAATTTTATGCCATAAAATAACGACAGTGAATTAGATTTATTCATAAAACATACCTGGAAAGAAGGAAAGTATAATTAAAAGATTTCCAGGTTTGTCTTTGAAATAAATATTGCAAATGCAATATTCAGAACGACAACAACAATAGTATTAAAGGAAGACTCTAAAACCCACACTAATCGCAACCCAATAAAAAAACAACTAATTTTTACCCAATATACCGTTAGCCAAACTCTTCCATTGGGGGTTAGAAAAACCGGCAATAGCCGTGGTACCTACCACAGCATTTCTTGTTTTATCCAATGGTTTATCTGTAGACGTGTTTGGTACTTCATTTCTTCCGTATACTGCAGCGGTCACTGTATTCTTTTCTCTCGAAACAACAAAATTACTGGTTGCCTTACCGGAGAAAAAATGAGCTACATTATTATCGTTATTAGTAGGATTATCAGCAGGTCGCACTCTGATTAATATTGATTCGGTATCATCCTTGTCATCCTGATTTTCTTCAACAGCTTCAACACGTACCCAATCATATCCATCACCAGATGCAGTACCTGGACCGGGAATATCTATTTTAAAGTGGTTACCAACCTTAGGAGGACCTTCGATCTCGTTACCTTTTTCGTCGGTTAACTTAAATACAGCACTCATTTTGCCGCATACCTTATCCCATTGGTTAACATTTAACAACCGTTTTTTTGCTGCCGTAAATAATTCTCTTGCCTCTTCAATTCTCTTTAATTCCTCTGTTGCTTCAATGTTTGTCCCTGCTCCTTCTTCCTGGGGTGGAAGAGGAATATTTGCTTGAGGTTCGTTCATATTACAAAATTTAAAACATCTGCTTCAAGTATAAATGACCGTGTATAAATAAAAAAAGTCAGGGTTAATCCTGACTTATGATTAATAACTTAAATTTTTTATTCTTCCTCTTCTACGTCGGCATCTTTAGTTAACTGCTCTTCGTCGCCGCCAGTTTCCCCTTGTCCTTCTTCCTCTTCTGAGCCCTCCTGTTCTGCCTGCTGGTTTATACTACTTTCGGCAATTTGAGTTAACAATGAATCTGTGTCTTTTTCCTCTTGCAAAGTTTGTCCCAATAGCTCTTTTGCCTCTGCTAATCCCATTTGTGCAGCTAAGGTTGCCATACTTCCATAAGAAGCAATTTCATAGTGTTCAACTTTTTGAGCAGCCATTATTAAAGCAACATCACGTGTTTTACTGCCTTTCTTTGTCTCCTGTATCATTGTTTCTGCTTCTTTCGTTAAACCTACCATTGCCTCGCACTTTACACCTACCGCTTTTTTACCCAGCAATTCAAACACTTGTTCCAAACGGCCAACCTGACCCTCAGTAACTCTCAAGTGTTCTGTAAAAGCCTGTTGCAATTCAGGAGAAGTTGCTGCCTTACTTAATTTAGGTAAAACTTTCGTAAGGCTCTTTTCTGCCCAGTAAATATCTTTTATTGAATCTAAGAATAACTCTTGAAGCATTGTTTCATCGCTTACAGCAGCAACTTTTTTAGGGGCCACTTTAGGAACTGCCGCTTTTTTCGCTGCAACCTTTTGAGGTGCTGACTTTACTGCTACCTTTTTTGCAGCCGCTTTTTTAGGTGCTGATTTAGCAGCTACTTTTTTAGCAGCCACCTTTTGAGCAGCTGCTTTTTTTGGAACTGCTGCTTTCTTATTTGTTGCTTTTGCCATAATAAAAGTTTTGTTGGTTAATGTTGAAGAAACACTAAAAAAAGAATGCCAATTATTTAATAACCATTAGTTTATTTCGTGACGATATTTTTCCACATGTACTTTTCTGTAGTTTATACAATTGCATGCATACCTTAATTTATAATTGTTCATCTGCGAATTGATAGGATCCATTTTAAATTTCCATAACAATTTCTACCATAAAAAAAGCCGTTATTAAACGGCCCTTTTATTATCAATATTTTCCTTGTCTGAAGTTATCGGATCGATGAAGACTATCTGAGTAACAGCTTCCAGATTTAATGGTCCATATATATGAGGAAACTCCTGATTCAATTCTTCGACGAGATCGTATTGTAATTTTTGAGTAAGCCTCGAAGGATCAATAACCAGCTTTACCAAATTCTCGCTATTCTTAAAAAGCCTTTGCTGTACACTTTCTAATTGTTCGTCAGTAGCACAATGAATGAAACCTTCTCTTTGATATGACGGTGGTTCATAAGATCCCTTATCC